>CAJXTR010000086.1 GCA_913060465.1 uncultured Cryomorphaceae bacterium
GATGTTTCTCATCGTTGATGGGCCAGCGATATTCCACTCCCTCGAATTTCATCACCGTTCCTGAGGACATACGTACTGGGAATGGGAACATCACCGCCCCAGCGGCCCACTGGTGCCACTGCTCGCCAAAATCGTGAAGCAGCTCTCTCCCTCCTATTCGCAATGACAACAAAGAAGCGCCTCTACTTGCTACAGTAAAGGCGCCCCATGAATTTTCAAAGAAGATGTGTTCTCCCATTATTTGGTGATATCGTAGACTTCTTGAATTTTTTTAAGACTTCCTTCGAAATCAAAATCTAGATCTACTAGCTCCCCATTGGCCAAGTCATAGACCCAGCCGTGAACTTGAGGAAACTTATTCGCGGCATAGCTCTTTTGAACAAAGGCCGTTTTCATCACATTGAAGCATTGCTCTAATACATTGAGTTCAATGAGTCTGTTGTAGCGATCATGCTGATCCTCGATAGCATTCAAATCATCGGCATGGGTACGGTATACGTCGCGAATCTCTCGCAACCAGCCGTCAATCAATCCAAGATTTGAGTTCCCCATAGCTGCGGCGACACCACCACAGTTGTAGTGACCACAGACTACCACGTGTTTTACTTTTAAATGCTCAACGGCATATTGAATCACACTCTGAGCATTCATATCTGTATTCACGACGAGATTGGCAATGTTGCGATGAACGAAAACATCACCAGGCTCTAGCCCCATAATTTCGTTTGCCGGCACGCGGGAATCGGCACATCCGATGTAAAGAAAATCTGGACTTTGGCCTTTTGCCAAATGCTCAAAGAAGTTGGGGTCTTTTTCTAGGTTGGTCTTGATCCAATTTTTATTGTTCTCAAAGACCTTGCGATACGTTTCGTTCATGACAGTGTGTTTGATGTAGTTGTTCTCAATATAGTCTATTTCGAAACATCACCAAAAGGACTGCGCAACGTATATGGTTTAGGAACATAATAATGATCAGCGAGTTTTAACGCGAGTTTAAACAGCCAGCCTGAACTGTAAAAGGAAAAGTAATTCTGTTCTGCCACAGCGCCATAGGTACTTTTAATCTCTGTCGCAGTCCGCCCCAAATCTATTTTGTTAACCTTGGACTCAATGCCATCCTTAATTAATGTGAACATCGCAAAACTGTAGAAATGTTCTGGTGCTTCATCCGTAGCGCCAAAATGCATGGCCCTGAGCACATCTCCATCACGAACACAAGAAATGAATCCGACTAGCCTTCCCTCTTTTTTGAATCCATAAATCTTGAAATTGGACTCGAAGCAATCTTGGAACATACCCAGCAACCGAGTTAAATCTCCAGGCAGAGCTACTACTTTATCCTTAAGGGTTTCTTCCAATAATTGAGCACAATGTTCGAGGTTCGCTCCTGTAAGCGGTAAAGACACAACCTCTAAAGCAGCATTAACTTTTAAAGTTTTACGAACTCTAGCTCTGTATTTCTTCTTCATCGCCGCCACATATTCTTCCCAATTGTTCCATTGAACATTTAGAACCATGAATGGATCACCTCTATAAGAGTGCCAACCAGGAGCTTCGACGGGGGCATTGGTGATGGACAGAAATAAAGGACATTTACGAGCGTTCATCTGAAAAGCGTACAAGCCAGCTTGTGCCTCCTCGGGCGAAATGACCCAAAAACCGGGCAACCAAGGGCTACCTAATACTCTTAAAACACCTTTTCGAATAAGTCCATTTACCAACCACAAGCCTCTTCGGGTCAAGTATTTACCGGAGCTTCTCCTCAACTCAGGAGTAGTAAGAGGCAGGACTGTACCGTTCTCCAAGACTAGTAGCTTGGCCGGTATTTTACCTAAAACATTGGATTCTAAGGAGGTTGCTGTCAAAGGGGGCTAAGGATTCATTAACTTTATCAAACAACGAGACATTGATGTATTCACCGAACCAATTTCAAACCCAATTGTTCGAAACCATTTTCGGGGCAACCAAAGGTAAGCGTAAAATAACGCAAGAACTGATGGATGTTTTGGGTTGTTCGCGTGCATCCCTATACCGTAAGCGTACTGGTACTACACCTCTAACCACCGACGAACTCATTCGACTAGCTAATCATTTTTCCATCAGCTTAGATGCCCTTCGCACACAACCGGATGAAAACGCATTGGTGGTAGTGTGCTCTACCCTGCCTCCGATTCAAGGGTATGGTGACATCGAATTCTACCTAAGCAATACACGGAAAAATTTAGAACAAGCCGTTGCTGCCCCAGGCGCACAACTATTCTTCGTTGCTAAAGAAGTGCCCTTGTACCGCTACATGAATTATCCCACACTCAGTGCATTCCGTTTCTACCTGTGGAACCATGAGCATGCGAGGCGTAACGATCGATTTGACCCTAGCGAAACTCCAATAGAACTGATTCAAGGAGGGAAAGAATTGTATGAACTGAGTACAAAAATTCAGACGAATGAGTTTTGGACGCTTCAATCATTCGATAATCTAATTCAACAAATTGATTATTCACGAAACAGGGGATTAGCATCCGTTCGCGTTGTAAACCAACTCAAAGAGGAGCTAAACAGTGTTCTTGACGATATCATCGTTAATTTGAAAAGCCAGCGTACGAAGGGTGGAATGCCGTACCAACTGACTTTGTGCAACTACTTAACCATCAATGATGGAGCACTGCTCGAGATCACAGAAAACCACAGTGTTGTACTGTTTTCTTACAGCTCCATCAATTATTTAAAGAGCTCTAATCCGAATATCGTCGACGCCTTCAAGCGCGGACTTAGGTTCCATAGAATGCAAGGAGAACTTCTCGACAGTCTCAATGCGAAACGTATGGCCGAATTTGAATCAACACTCCGTACGAAGATCAATGCACTGTAATGAGTTCCGCCGTACTCGATGCGCGCTCGCGCAAGGAATCCACGCTTTCTTCCCCAGTTCTATCGTAAGTAAGTACAACGCCCATTCGGCGGTAAGGTCTGGTAGTTGGCTTTCCAAAAATTTTCACATCTGTTTGTGCTAGCGCGCACACTTTCTCGAGTCCATTGATCACTGGAACGCCCTCCTTGTCGGCAAGAACTACAGCGCTTACCCCTGGGTAACGGAATTCGATTTCTGGAATTGGCAATCCAAGAAAAGCACGGACATGCAACTCAAATTCATTCAAGTTTTGCGTTCCAGCAAGGGTCACCATCCCCGTATCGTGCGGACGAGGGCTCAATTCAGAAAAATATACCCCATCGTTCGCAATAAAGAATTCAATCCCCCAAATTCCTGAACCACCCAAGGCTGCGGTAACCTTATTGGCCATATCCTGAGCGACGGCCAAATCTTCCCGACGAACCGCGGCAGGCTGCCAACTCTCTTGGTAATCTCCTCGCTCCTGGCGATGACCGATGGGCTCACAATACAAGGTTGGACCGTTTTGCTGGGTAACTGTTAAAAGGGTTATTTCCGTATGAAAATCTACAAATCCTTCGACGATAATTTCTTTCAAATCTCCACGAGAACCTTCCATTGCATACGTAAAAGAGCCTTCCAAGTCCTCCTCACTTCGTACAACACTTTGACCTTTACCTGAACTTGACATCAATGGTTTAACAACACAAGGAAGTCCGATATGAGCAACAGCTGCTTTGTATTCTTCCATGCTCGTTGCATAGGCATAAGGCGCTGTTCTGAGACCGAGTTCTTTAGCAGCAAGATCGCGAATCAACTTTCGGTTCATGGTGAAATTCGCCGCCTTGGCACTTGGCACTACGTGCACACCTGCTTGCTCAAATTCGTACAATTTATCTGTTCGAATACTCTCTACTTCTGGCACAATGTAATCAGGGGCATGCTTGGCTACAGCGGCGGCAAGTGCTTCTCCATCCAACATAGAAAAAACCTCAAAATCATCCGCGACCTGCATGGCCGGGGCGCCAGCATATGAATCACACGCAATAACGTGATGTCCGAGCCTTTGTAGCGCGATCACTACTTCTTTTCCTAATTCTCCAGAACCTAGTAAGAGTACTTTTTGCATAGTATTTGCATTTGATTGCTAAGGTATTGGTTAAATTTGTCATGATGAGAAGATTTATCATTCTGGTTTTCACCTTATTCTACTCCGTAATCAGTTCCGGAGCGGTAGGGTTATTGCATTTTTGCCAGCATGAATCTTCCCTTCACCTCGGTGTCGCACATGAAGAACACCATAGTGAAAGTGAAGTGCCTTCTTGCTGCCATTCCGAACCCAATACCGCCTGCCATGAAGCACCCGCCTCAGGCATTCAAGACGATGATTGCTGCACGGTAAGCACCACTGATTTGGATCAAAGTCTTATCAGTGGAGAAACCCTTCTCAATGAATTCATAGGTGAGGAAAAAACCACAGTGATTTCGCTAGTCGATTCACAATCTCCGAAACTAAAGGCACAAGGTCCAATTCTGAATACCGGACCACCACTCTATGTAAGATTGCATAAGTTGATTTTATATGCTTGATACTGCACTCTAGTCCGAGTCATTTATCAACCATCAAAATTTAACTTATGAAAACTACTATATCTGCCCTATTTCTCGCATTTGTATTGAGCGCAAGTGGGCAATCAAAAATCACTGAAACAACTATTGAAGTCGACGGTCTTTGCGGCATGTGCGAAGAACGTATCGAAAACGCAGCATATATCAAGGGTGTGAAAAAGGCCGATTGGAGTCAAGAAACGCATCAATTGGACCTGATCTTCAGATCAGATAAAACTACGCTCACCGAAATTATCGCCGCAATCAACGAGGTCGGTCACGATGTTAAAGATCACCTTGCTACCGATGAGCAATATGCAAACATTCACGGCTGCTGCAGGTTCAGAGATGCTGATCTCAGAGCTTCGCACGGTTTAGGCGACCCTCTCTGCAAGCCTGGCGAAACGCACGAAGAGCACCACGCACACGGCGGAAAAGACAAGCACTAAGCCATGATTTTCCGAAATATTTGGGTGTTGATCGGCCTGCTTTCTGCAAGCACGATGAACGCACAGGTCGTGGATACTTCCGCGATTGAACTATTTGAAACGCTCGAAGAGGTTCAGGTCGATATGGATCCTGGCATTTCATTGTCTAAAAAATCTATATTGAGTAAGGAACTCATCTCAGAGGTAGAGTTGCGTAAGGCCGCGTGTTGTGACCTCAGCGAGAGCTTTGAAACCAACGCTTCTATTTCGGCCTCTTTTACAGATGCCGTAACCGGTACTCGTCAGATCAGGCTCCTTGGATTGGAAGGCCCGTATGCCCTGTATACCCGAGGCAACCTCCAAACCATGGGGGGACTGTCGTCGGTATTAGGCCTGGCCCTTATTCCTGGCGCTTGGATCCAGAGTATTCAATTGACCAAAGGTCCTGGTAGCGTGGTGAATGGAGCGGGAGCAATGAGCGGTCAAATCAATTATGAGCTACGCCCAAGTTTCACTAAGCAGAAGGCCCACTTCAACTTGTTTGCCGGACCCGGGCGATTTGAGCAGAATGCCATCTATACTTGGAAGCAAAGTCCACGCTGGTCTTCTAACGTAATGGTCCATGGACGTCAACAATTATTCCGCTGGGACGGTAATGGCGACGGATATCTAGACGCCCCCTTATCCAACCATGTTTTCGTTCAAAACGCTTGGAAGCACAATGGAAAGAATAGTGAAGCTCAATTTGGAATCAAAGCCAGCACCATTAAAAACATTGGGGGGAGCACACTGTATGGCTATCCGACACTGGTTCCTATTTGGTCGCACGGGCTAAAAACAAACCGCTACGAACTGTGGGCGAAGCGTGGCTATTTCCTAGATGGTGGGATCAACAGAAGTATTGGAACCCAATTCTCTGCAACCTACCAGGACCTAGACAGCTATTTTGGTAATCGACTTTTTACGGGAATAGAGCGACGACTGTACGGTAATCTAATTTTTCAGGACAATATTTTTGATACGCGACATACCCTTAAAGGCGGTCTGGATGCCAATAGTTTTTCCATAAGCCAACAAATGTGGGAAAATGACGGTAGCTATGATGGATTATGTACGGGGGTTTATGGCGAGTACAGTTATGTCAATTCGCCCGACGGTGAAGGATTCAGTATGATTCTGGGGCAACGCATTGATGTCCTTAGGTACTATCTTCCTTTCTATGTTCCTAGATTACATTTGAAGTACAACTCTGGTCCTTGGGCATTTCGAGGGCAGGCAAGTAGATCATGGAGAATCCCAACCTTAGGAGCAGAGTATATGGGTTATATGGCCAACGACCGTACGGCAGTATTTCTAGGTAATGGAGGCGGTCCAATTATTGAAACTATAGAAAAATCGAACACGTATGGTGTCGGAGTAAATTGGTCTAAAGATGTTCTGTTCAAAGAAATGCAATGGTATGCTGATGTATTCTATACCCAATTTGCGAATAAAGTTGTCTTCGATTTTGATGGTAGTACGGATACCTTACTTATAGGATCACCCGGTGGTTCTTATCCAAATGTACAAGAGCGTATTCTTTACAGCCCCTACTCCATTTCTGCGCAGGTAGGTGGACAGTACGAGCTATTCCATAGAACCATGATAAGGGTATCGTATCGTTATCAGGATGTAAAACAGCGTGACCTTACAGCTTATTATGCATCTGGGGCGATTGAGGATTATTTTAAGCTAGAGGAAGTCATTCTTAACGTACCGCATCTTGTTTATTTAGGTGCTAGCTACTCCGGTAGAAAAGGAATGGGTATTGAAATAAATGCCACGTACAACAGCTCGCAACGACTACCGGATGTTGGATACGATAAGCGCAGTCCAGCATTCACCATGCTTAATGCTCAGTTCAGCAAAGAAGGACGAGCCTTTGGGCAAGTCTATGTCGGCTTTCAAAACTTGTTGAACGTACGTCAATTAGATCCT
>CAJXTR010000087.1 GCA_913060465.1 uncultured Cryomorphaceae bacterium
TCGTGGTCGTTGATAATACGGCAGAACAGTCTTTGACAGATTATTACCCACTCTTTGTGGAGAGCGGTTGCGATTTAGTAGCCTCCAATAAAAAGGCCAATGCACGTGACCAACAGTATTACGATGATTTACGCATTTTACTCGAACGCAAAGGGAAATCCTTTAAATACGAAACCAACGTAGGAGCGGGGCTTCCATTGGTGGATACCTTATTGCAGTTGCACCACAGCCGAGACCGTATCACCCGAATCAAAGGAGTCTTCAGCGGTTCGATGAGCTTTCTTTTTAATACCTATAGCGAATCCGATCGAGCCTTCACCTCCGTGCTAAATGAAGCCCAGCTGAGCGGATATACCGAACCGGATCCACGTGAGGACCTCAATGGTATGGATGTCGCACGCAAGTTGCTCATTTTGGCGAGAACGGTAGATGTTCGAGCTGAACTGAGTGATGTGAGTATTCAAAACCTTATTCCTTCGGAGTGCCAAGAAGATGTACCGTACGATGCATTTAAATCACACTTCCCAGCGCTAGACGCTTACTATGGCGACTTAAAGCAAAATTTAGCGCCAAATCATGTCCTTCGATATGTTGGCGACCTTGCGATCAACGATGCGGGTGAAGCCACCTTGAGTGTAGCCCTTGTAGAAGTCCCTAAAGCTTCTCCGCTGGGAGGCATTCAAGGTTCCGATAGTCTCTTTGAGATTTATACTGAGGGCTATGGCGATCACCCTATGGTTATTCAGGGGGCTGGCGCCGGAGCTGAAGTTACTGCGCGTGGCGTGTACAGCGATATTTTAAGGCTTGGTTAACCCAGGCCGCGAAGCGGCCTGGGTGGGGTACGGAGGTTACTTTTTTTCGGCCTCCTTGAAGTTCCAAACGAGGGATGCTACAATCATTCGTGGTGCGAAATTTCTGTAGCCTATCGGTCGTGCAGCCACAACGTGCTGGGTATTGGTTAGGTTTTGTACAGCGAGTTGTACCGCGAAGGCGTTCCAGCTGTACGCAGCATTGATATTCACTACTGAAGATACAGGCAGGTCATTCGTACCCAGGCTAGCGCTTGAAGTGCGTGCGCTTAATACTTGCTGCTGTACGGCAGCACTCAGTTTTTTATGGGTCCATTGCACCGTGTAAGAACCCGTAAAAGCGGGTAAGTAAGGCAATGGGTCGCCGGCGTTTACATCGCCCCAGCCTTCAAATGAACTCTCGAATGATTCCGTGAAATGGGCTTGGGTATAGCTGAGATTTCCTTCAATGCGAATGGATTTTACCGTTTGTCCCCATTGGGCTTCAAGACCTTTCACGACAGCACTACCGCCATTGTAGAGTTCGCCGGTACCGGATCCGCCGCCTGCTGCCATATCTGCGCCGAGCAGTTGGTCGTAAAGACTTTGATAGGCCGTTATGGCTATGGGCAGGCGCTTGTGGGCCATTCCAAACTCTGTTGCAATACTGGTTTCGGGTAAAACCTCTGGCTTTGCACCCGCAGGGGTAAATCCACGGTGCGCCCCCACAAAGTAGTTCCAGTTGGGCGTTGCGTAGGTGATGCTCGCCCCGGGAATCAATACTAAGGAATGGTTGAAGGTCGCTTCTGGTGTGTCTTTACGTTGGTAATCTGTCCCGAAGTTTATGCCGGTAGCCAAGATGTTTTCTGCGCGAAGACCAAACTGTCCAGATAACTGATTCCTGCGGATTGTGCTTCGGTAGTAGGCACTCTGTGCCCAGGTCCCATTTAATTTATTACCGGCACTTCCGGGCGTTCCTTCGATTTGCTTTTCGAAGGTGTTTAAGGTAAATCGGTACACATCGGAATGTTGGAAATAATCGATATGGTCGTAATGTATGCGGGCACCTGCTTCATGCTTTAATGTGAAGGAGGCGATGCGGTTGGAATACTGCCCCTTGACTTGCACCCCTTGGCTTAGGTAGTACCTATTGTTGGCTTTTAATTCCAAACGTGTAGAATCGGACCCTAATCCTTGTAGTCCATTATACTCAGTTGCGTAGTTTAATGGATTCATAAGAATCGAGGAAAGGCTGGTCATACCGTTCCCGGCATCTATTTTATTTAATTTATACCAGTTTCGATGAACGTTCTGTTGGTAAATATCGACACGGAAAAAACCATGAGGACGGTTATAGATATACCCTGCACGTACCATAAATCTGTCCATGAACATGGAATCATTTTGTGCTGCGGCATATCTAATATTTGGGGTATTGAGGGCATCCCATTCGGTCAAGCCGAGGTAGGTTTGTGCAGAGCGTTCTTTCGTTCCACCCGCAAAAACTTCAAGGTGGTGTACGTCTTTGTTATCCAGGTGGTGTTGAAGTTTCACATACCCATCGTGCAGTAGGTAACCGCCTGTAGGTCCTTTGCTGGACTGTTGGAACCCTGAGGCTCCTTGTCTCGCAAAACCATAGAGGAGTTGTGTGCGTTGACTTATGGGGATTTCTCCTTGAAATTGGGCACGAACTTGGCCGTAGTTTCCCGCACCCATAAATACGCGATGATGCATGAATTCAGTTGCCGTTGGCAAAACAAAATTGATCGCGCCGCCGGTACTTTGGGGGCCTGAAATAAGTTGGGCAGATCCTTTGAGGATTTCGGTTTGCGCATACTTCCATGTGGCAGGACTATAGTACGCCGCTGGTGCCGAATATGGTGCCGGTGCGGTGAGAATTCCGTCTTCCATCAGCGTGATGCGTGAGGAGCGAAGCGCTCCCGTGCCACGAATACCGATATTCAGGCGTAGTCCCCAGCCATCTTCTGGCGATGCATATATTCCGGGAAGGCCGGCCAATGCGGTATTTGCATCTACCTGTTGAAAGCGTTGAAGTTGTTTTTGGTCAAGCACCAGTGCTGCACCTGCATGATGCGTATCTGTTTGTTTAGCTACGATGGTGATACTTTCCAGCTCAACGGGGGCTGGTAAGGAGGTGTCCGCTGGCGCGGAGATGAGAATGGATAGGAGTAGGGGGTACACTATTTAGAATGATTTTAAATAATGGTACAAACGTATTATCTAGAATGATTCTAAACAAGGTCCGAGCGAAAAATTTCAATCAATTTTTCAGGTAGTCCGATGACTCATTACAAAGGACTATTTTATCGAAAATCCCAACGGATACGTATATTTAATGTGTGAACCTGAGATTGCATATCACCACCGCGCTATTACTCATGGCATCAGCCATTTATGGGCAATGTACTGTTGCTGTGGCTCAAGACTCTTTAACGGCATGTGTAGGAGATACGATATTTCTGAGCGCATCAGGCTCGAATGAATACTTATGGTCGCACGATGCTACACTCAGTTGTGATACCTGTGCCTCGCCTTTTATTATCTTATCAGATACATCTTCTTATGTTTTGGTTAAGGGTACAAGCCAAATCAGCCAGATGGCGACCAATGGTAATTTCTCATCAGGTAATACAGGATTTTTAACGGCATATACCTACAATGCTACCTCCATTTGGAATGAGGGCACCTATGCCGTGGGACCCAATCCAAATGCTGTTCACCCAAATTTTGGAAGTTGGGGAGATCATACCACGGGTACTGGAAATTACATGCTGGTCAACGGTTCGACAGGGGGGAATAAAATTCTCTGGCGTCAGATCGTTAGTTTTCCTCCTGGGGTCCAAGTGACTGTTAAATGGTGGATGCTCACCTTCGTCACCCCGCCGGGTTCATTGCAATTGAAACTCGCAGGAACGAACATAGGCAACCCGGTGAGTACTCCGAACTCAACCGGATCTTGGTCTCAAGCCACGCGTACCTTCACAGTCCCTGCTTCAGGGAGTGCAACCATTAATTTGGTGACCACGAGTGCGGCTTTATCGGGGAATGACTTTGGAATTGATGATATTTCCTATCAATATGACTGTGAATCATACGACACTGTATGGATTGCCCCGAAGAGTGATGCCCAGATACTCTTAGATTCTACCTCACTCTTTGCTTGTGATAGCCTGTGCTTTACACTCGAAAATGAATTGGATACACTAGGTCTTCTGAACTACCAATGGGTCTTAAATGACGGTACCACAGACACCTCCTCAGTGTTTACTCATTGCTTGGTGGATTCGGGTAATTACAGCGGATACTTGATCACCTCTTCCAGTGAAGGCTGTACAGATAGTGTGGCCTTGCCTTCGATGCGTGTGGGATATACTAGAAAATTAGACTCCATAACTTTTGATGGGGAAGGGAGTGCTAACATCAATGGTACTTGGGTCTTGGATCCGGATCAAACTAACGCTCTTCATGTTTATTTTGAATCGTTACTGGCATCTGGTCCTGATGACAGCCTTTTTGTGAGTGTGAATAATACGCAATGGCTTATATCGTCAAACGATTATAAAGTAAGCTTAGATCCGCTGCCTGTTAACCCAGAACCCCAAACCATTTGCGCCTACCTCTACACGGCGGATGGTTGTGTAGATTCTTTATGTCAAGAGGTGGCGTTCTATCCTACGATGACGGTTCCAAATTTCTTTACGCCTAACGGAGATATGGTCAATGATCGTCTCGACATTCTCTCGGAAAACGCGGAGCAGTTGCATCAACGCATTTATAATCGTTGGGGCCAGCTTGTTTATGAATCCTTCCTCCCGGACGAATCGTGGGATGGAACATTTGAAGGTGCACCAGTAGCGGCAGGGGTGTATTTCTTGGAAATCGAGGCAAGTAATGCTTTCAGTCAACATCGAGAAATCATAGTTCGTCACGCTGTGCACGTGATGCGGTAACAAAAAAAATCCCGTACCTCATCGAAGCACGGGATCTCTAGGGGTGTTATTAACCTAGATCTAGAGGGTTATAGAATAATAACCTTCTTTCTGTAATTCAAATCCAAAAACTAAGCCATTAGGAACGACTTGGTAGAATTCTGGCAGTGAAGCTGGGTCTACACCAAATTTCTTCAGTGAAAGACCACAAGCGTACATCTCAACGCCGCTAGCCTGAAGGATAGCCACTGCATCAGCCATTTTCTCTTCGTCTAACAAATCTTGTACAGATTTACCACAAACGACAACCTTAAAGGTTCCGTAGGTCGTAGAATCTGCGACAGCGAGATCAGCAGCTGCCTTCCCGACAGCTTTGAGTTGTTCCACATTGCGGTTGAGGATAAAGTAGTTGTTTTCTACAGTTTCCTCTACCACAACTTCGGTAGGGGCAGGAGCTTGACAGCTTGCAAGGGATAATGCTGCGAGGCTAAGGGTAATGAATAGTTTTTTCATGTGTACTATTAATGGAAATGGTAATCTGTTCCTGGCAATTGGCTCAATACATTATCGCCTAAATCTGCAGCAACTGCACGGCCGTCGCGAACAGGAGCAATGGTATCAAAGTGGGCCAAGTATTCTTCAATCAAATCGTGTACGGTGTAGTCCATGACTACCGTTTCTACGGTATTTGGCATGCGACAAAGTGTGCTGATAGGTTCACCTTCTCGGCGACAAGCCGACATTGTATATAGTTTGTCGAGTTCCATTGGCTCACCTTGGATGATCACCTCTTGAACGCGTTCACCCTTTGGCGCTTCAGCATGGAAGGTCAACTGCATTCCTGAGAAACGTACTACCCATCCGCCAAATCGTTCGTTCGGGTTCTCGGCAAATACGTTGTGCAATTCTTTTTCCAACCAGTCTTTGATCTGCTGGCCACTCGCTTTGCCTATTTTCACCTTCTCATTCACAGGCAACATGTTCCACAGGTCTCCGCGGGTAATAGGAGCTACACCACTTTCACCAGGTACGATAGGTGGGCTGAATCTAAATCCATTGCTCAAGGCGATATCCACATTGTTTTTCCACATGGCAGCATCAGTAATGAAGTTATCCATCGGGTTTTCTACCACAAAGTAGCGGTACAATGGGGTGGAGGTATATCCCAATACTTCATTAATTTCATCTCCATATGGCGCGATGGCTTCTTCAATAACTGCAGCTACGTCCGCATCTGCCTCATAAATGGTAGGATCAACCTCGAGGAGCTCATATTCTTCTGAAATGATTTTTCCATCTTCTACTTCCAGTACCATTTTACCTACGAATGATGCGAAAGCACCAGGTTCGGTAACCTTGGCATGACCGGCTTGAAGTGGCTCGCGGATACGCTCGTGTGTATCGTTACCTAAAACGTAGTCCACGCGCTCAAGCGCAGGGTTGTTCGCTAGGTCGAATTGCTTGCTTATTCCAATGTGGGTAACTACGAAAAGAATATCTACGCCTTCTTCGTCTTTGAGTTTATTGACCAATTGGCCTAGGTTATCTAAAATAGGGTCAAAATCTAGCCCTTCAGAAAATGAAGGGTTTTGACGAATGGGCACCTCTGGATCGTTGTATGAGATGAATCCTAATCGAGCGCCGGCGATATCCTTGATCCAATATTGCGGGAAGATTGGAGCCTTACCTTCTTCATCATGGAACATATTGGCTGTGATCACAGGCGTTTCATAGCCTTTAAGCACCTTCATCATCTGCTCCTTACCATATACAACTTCCCAGTTTCCTGGAATTAGGAAATCGAAGTTCATGGCTTTAACGATGGAGCTGAATGCTTCACCTTTAGATAAAGCGGCGATTGCCGATCCTTGAATTAAATCACCACCGTCAAGGACTATGGTGTTTGGATTTGCGGCACGTTCTTGATCGAACAAGGTTTTCATATTCGCAAGTCCTCCAAGGGTCTTGAAGCTTATTTCTTCATTCTCCCAGAACAACTCACTATGTGGATATACCTGTCCGTGAATATCTGCGGTTTGTAGGATGGTTATTTTTTGCGGTCCTTCTGGAGCGCTATCGCCCATTTGGCATGAGCCGAGGAGTAATCCGGCCGCTGCAATTCCGCTTAGAATCCAATTCTTCTGCATGGTCATAA
>CAJXTR010000088.1 GCA_913060465.1 uncultured Cryomorphaceae bacterium
TTCAAAATCGTTCGCCCATCCTTTGTTAGCGCATATTCAATCTGCGTATCGCCCAGTAATAGCGTAGAACTGCCATCTTGAGCTAAGGGCACATCCACAGACGAATTAATCCGCAACCTACCGTCTAGGAAGTCTTTACTTACACCTAAACGTATTTCGTCACCACTATTAATTAGGGTATTGTAGGGGTTATTGCCAGAAGAATAATCCAACTCAACATCTACGTAAGTTCCCAAGCCAGCTGTTATCCAACTACCAAACTGACTTACCAACATTTCGGAGGTAGATCTCGAAAGGGATTCTCCGAGGTTTATCCCCTCTTGCACTGCCAAATTCTGACGATAAAAATCACCTAACATCAAGAGAGAAAAAGCCTGATAGTTCATTGCATCCGCCGTTAATATTCGTCTTTCAAGCTCTTGTTGGTAAGACGATGGACTGTTTGGTAATTCGATAGCAAATCCAATGGTTGGTGAAAGTAACGGCCCTGTTAATTCGACGATCAAATCCACATCAACATTGGCATTATTGTAATTTGGATTTGAAACCAAACCGTTAAGGGAAGTACTTAAAGAGTATTTGGCCTTTAGGTTTAACTCTGCCTCGTAAAGGTCGCCACTCCACAAAATGGTTCCCCCTGGCAACAACTCAAATTGCTTGTTAATTATGCCTTGAAGAGTAAATAGGTAATCTCCTGATTCTACGGTATATAATCCGTATAACTCAAACGATTCATCTTCGAGTATTTTCATCTGCATCGCCCCTGTTCCTCTTGCTTTGATAATATCTCCCAATACTTCGTCCAGTATCAATTCTAGTTGGGCATCAGGGTTAACTTGGACATCGATATCGGTGGTAAAGTACTCGTAAGTTTTTGTGGAGTCTGTCTTGTTAGAAGTTATGTTATTATCAACGAACTGAATGAACGACGGGGTTTCTACCGAGGTTGGATTGTCCAACGGAATCTTTATCGAAGTTCCAGCCTTTGTCTCAAGAGATAAACCTAAATGCAGTTGTTCTAAGGGGCCATCTAACTCCATAGAACCCCCTGCAATTCCAGTACCATAGAAATATGAATCGTATTGACGCTCTAATTTCATGGCATATAGGCTATCCGTTAGGAGTTTCAAATCCAAAGCCAAATCTTGAAATCTATTGTGCGGCATACTACCCCATAGCATTGCTTCGGTGCCGTATTTCTCGTCCTTCCAATAACTAGTATCAAGAAGGATGCGTTGTTCATTAACACTAAAATCAATTCCTTTCTCAGCAACTAATTGGCCTCCAATAATAGGTATCCCAAAGGATGTATTCCCTATTGAGAATTCACCATCTAATTGCCAATCACTCAAGGGACCAAATAATTGGACACCCCCGGACAGTTCTCCTTTAATAGGCTCAAGCACATCTTCCAAATAGGTTTGAAACGGTTGAATGGCCAATGCATTCGTACTCAATGTAAAATCTAAATCATCGATGACGGCATCGTAATGTCCATTAATCCGGGCATCGCTTTTACCCTGTTTGAGATAAGCATTTAAAAAGAGGTCGCTTCTTGTTCCGTCCCATTGCGCCGAAAGGTTCAAACTACCGTAATCCCAATCGTTAATAGTTAACCTTGGGCTTTGCATAAATCCTCGCAAATCAAAGCCCGTTACTAATGAAGGAACCTCTAACTGGACAGCAATAGGTCCACTCAATTTCAAATTTGGATCGCGGTAGAAATAATTGAATACATCAGCATTTCCATCTTGCCATGTCAACCACAACGATTCACTGGGTCCTCCCCCTAAGACTCCGCCAAGGTTTAATTTCCCTTGTGTCCCGGTCATTTTAATGGTGTCAAAAACGATCGTTCTACTGTCCCAATAAATAGGACCTCCTCTTTCTATATTTATGGAGTCTTTGCCTAGAGAAATTAACCCCTCAATAATTTGATACGACAAGTCCTTATAGGTTATGGTCGCATCTAAACTCCCTGGGAGGCTATCCTTGCGCACCAAATGTACCTGCGCACGTTGTTGATCTATAGGTTTCCATACGATAGAACTTTGCGCTAGGTGAATCCCAGGAAATTGTCCTTCTTCTATGCTGAGTGTGCCGTAAATAAGGTTGTCCGTAGCCTTAGTGTTGATTCTCAAATCCTCAATTTTCTGGCTTCTTTGTTCAATAACAGGCACATAACCTTGAATAGTCCATGTCTTATCCATGCTAGAATAGCTGCCGGACACCGTACCACCTTCTGGCAACGAAAGGTCTAAATGGAACAGCTGACTTAACCAGTTTATGTTGCCAATATCTGCATTGAGCGAAAGAGATGATCCCTTCAAGTTTTGTTTGTGAGATTGACCTATTAAATCTGAAAGGATGATGTCTCCAATTGGCAAAAGGTCATTAAAGCCATAGTTGCCTTCTAAACTCCCTGAAAGAACCTCACTATTCACTTGAATACTACGAAATGCATCCTTGTAACTGTGACTAAGATTGAATTCGTTAATGAATACGACATCCATCGGGCGTTGGAGTAAAACATCCTTCAGCACAACGGAACCTTGAAGGGCATTACTCACCTGAAAATCTAACGAACCACTAATGACTTGTCCGGTATCCAGAGGGTCCAACAACATTAGCCCTAGGGCATTAATCTCAGCACTACCCTTATAAATATCTGCCGTATAGGTTAATTGGCCCTGAACATCCATTAACGTGTCTAAGCATGACCACCACAGTGAATCTTTCGTACCATGATGGAAGTCAAAACTAAATCCACGAACGTCGTGGTCTTGAAAATGAAGCTTTGGTGCTAAGCCCACCACTTGAATAGCTTGGCCATTTAGCAAGGAACTCATACTAGGCTTTAGCGCAGCCTTCATCGACCCTCCAAATACAGGACCCATAGGTAGATTCGGTGCATTTAGCTCAATTTTGGCTACATGGTTCAATGATGGTGCATAGAGCTTTATTTGATTCTGATTCGCTTGCGCAGTAACTGAGAAATCTAAATCAGTAAAATCATCGAAGGCAAGCTCATAGCGTAAGAAATCTGGTAAAAATTCCTTGATTTCGGAAGTCTCTTCAACCAAAGGCAGAAGTTCATATAAGGCAGGGGCCAATTTTACTTTCCCGTTCGTTTGATAGCCTGATGAAGACGATCTTAATTCCCCATAAAGGGTAAAATATTCATTAACTGTATTGTAGGAGGCTTGAACTTCAGGCCAACTACTCTCAATAACAGCAGAAAACGAGGTGCCCATAAGTACTTCGGCCGCTAATGAGTCCAGTCCCCATCGGCGCAAGGCAGGTGTTGTTACACCCTCAATATTCGCGTTGATGACGCTACTTCCTAGAGTGAGTTTACCTTCAAGGTTTGCACCAATATTCGTTTGTAAATCTATGTAAACCAGGGCATCTGGATTCAATGATAAATCATGCACTTCAAGTTGTGCCTGAAGTGTATCTAAGCGCAGGGCCATGTGTATTGAATCGGCTGTAAATTCAGGCACAACGCTCATTTTATTCCCTTGTACTGTGATATGAATGAGGTCTATTCCATCTACCGCAATAACTGCATTTGGCAAATCAAATTCATTGAAAGTAACAGGTGTGGTTGCAGTTCCATTGCTTGTAGGTAGGGCCTTATACCATCGGCTTAATTCAGTAGTGTCTCGTGCATCGAGAAAAATAGAATCGGCCCCAATCGAACCGAAACGCAAATCATTTCGAGTCCAATTCAGTTCGGTCAACCGCAACCCTTCGATGTAACTTACCGCGGAATCATTGATAAAAACCGTTATTGATTCTATCACAACACCGCGATTATCATATCGAAAAGATTCAAAATCCGTAGAAACTCCAAATTCCAATAATGTTGGAGCTACCCAACTCGCATAAGCCATGCGTTGTAGTTTTGGTGAATTCAGAAGCGCAGCAAAACTTATTAGGACTAACGCGAACAGTGCCAAAATGGAAATGAGGATGGCATTACGCACTTTCTTACCTCGATAATGATGTATTTTTGAGCCTTCGATGGACATCTTACCTTACATATTAGCAATAGAAAGCTCTTGCGATGATACCAGTGCTGCGGTACTTCAAGGAAAGCGCGTTTGTTCCAATATTGTTGCCTCTCAGGATGTGCATGTTAAATATGGTGGTGTCGTACCAGAATTGGCATCTCGTGCGCATCAACAAAATATTGTACCTGTAGTAGACCATGCGTTAAAGGTAGCAAATATCAAGCCCGAGCAATTGTCTGCCATTGCATTTACTAATGGCCCAGGTTTAATGGGTAGTTTGATGGTTGGGACCTCATTTGCAAAGAGTATGTCGTTGGCATTGGATATACCGCTCATTGCTGTTCATCACATGCATGCGCACATCTTAGCCCATCTAATAGAAGGTGCGCATGAGGAAGCGCTCGTATTCCCCTTCATCTGTTTGACGGTTAGTGGTGGGCATACCCAACTTGTTAAAGTGAGTGGACCTAAAGAAATGGAAGTGTTAGGGGAAACGATAGACGATGCCGTTGGCGAGGCCTTCGATAAAGCAGCCAAGATACTCGGACTCCCCTATCCTGGTGGCCCGCATATTGACCGATTGGCAAAAGAGGGTGATTCAAATGCATTGGCCTTTGCTCGACCGAACCTCCCTAATTACGATTTTAGTTTTTCAGGTTTGAAAACTAGCTTTTTGTACACCCTTCAAGCAAAGGTGTCTCAAGATGAAACATATGTTCAAAATCGCCTTGCTGATATTTGTGCGAGCTATCAAAAAGCTTTGATAGATGCCCTAATGCTGAAAGTCAAAAAAGCGGTAAAAGACACTGGAATTCAGCGGGTTGCAATTGCCGGAGGCGTAAGTGCGAACAGTGAATTGCGAAATACATTAAAAAGATGGGGACAAGAGAAAGGTATTTCTATTTTCGTGCCCCCTTTTGAATACACAACAGACAATGCTGCGATGATAGGAATCGCAGGATATTTCAACTACTTGGCCGGTGAAAGAACACCATTGAGCACCGGAGCAAAAGCAAAAATTAAGTTTTAGTTATCACATTTTAACCTCTTGTTTATTAGATGAATAAGAGGTTATTTCGCGCCATGAAAAACGGAAACATTTTAGGAGCGACTGCCGATGTCAGTCTACCGGGATTAGGAATTAAAAAAGTACAAGCTCGTGTGGATACAGGAGCTGCCTCTTGTGCACTACACGCCTCTCATATTAATATTGTCGAAGATGATGAGGGAATTGAACAAAAACTAGAAGTGATTCTGTTTGATTCTGATAGTGAACTTTATACCGGAGAGTTAGTGACGTTTGATAGTTTTATCATTCGAAATGTTCGAAACTCCTTTGGAAAGAAGATGGCCCGACCGATGATCAAGACAACGGTCATTATTAATAAACAATCCTATGAAATACTCATAGGCTTTAGTAATCGCAGTAAATTAACCTACGACATGCTTATCGGTCGAAACCTCCTAGAGAAGGGCTTCATCGTTGACGTGACAAAATAAATTGCCCATGAAATTAGCCATCCTAAGTGCAAATCCTGCACTTTACTCTACCAACAGACTCAAAGAGGCAGCAGAAAAACGTGGCCACGAAGTTGAGGTGATTAATCATAATCATTGCTATGTCGCTATGGAGACAGATTCAAACTCGGTATACCTCGGCGATCATGAGCTTGCTGGTTTTCATGCAATCATTCCTAGAATTGGCGCCTCCGTGACCTTCTATGGCTCATCTATTATTAGACAATTCGAAGTAAAACATGTCTACACCACACTGAGTTCATTGGCGTTAGTACGTAGCCGAGATAAACTCCGTGCGACACAAGTTTTGGCTAAACACGGTATTGGAATTCCTAAAACTGTCTTTGCCAAGCAACCACGCAACGTTCAGAATCTGATTAAAACGGTAGGTGGACCTCCATTGATCGTTAAGCTTCTTGAAGGTACTCAAGGTTTGGGTGTGATATTGGCTGAAACTAAAACTGCGGCAAAGAGCGTAATTGAGGCATTTTATGGACTAAATGCCAATATCCTTGTCCAAGAGTTTATTAAAGAAGCTGGCGGTTCTGATATTCGTGCGCTCGTAGTGGGTGGAAAGGTGATTGCCGCTTACAAAAGACAGGGGCAAGAAGGAGAATTCCGTTCGAACCTGCACCGAGGCGGCATGGGAACTAAGGTAAAACTGTCGGTAGCAGAAAAACGCACCGCAATAGCTGCCACAAAAGCTTTGGGACTAAACATAGCCGGTGTGGATATGCTTCGTAGTGAACGCGGACCACTTGTATTAGAGGTGAATAGCTCCCCAGGTATTGAAGGCATCGAGCGAGTTACGGGCATTGACGTAGCAGATAAAATCATCGCCTTTGTAGAAACTCAAATTGAGCGACCATTGGTTAAGACGAAGGATAAAGTTGGTGTTTAATTGCAGTTGTTCTTAGCACATATAACAGGAAACTTTTTTGAACTTCATGAAGATGAAGTAACCCATTGTTTACGAGTATTGAGAAAGTCCGTGGGTGATGATATCCAATTCATTACCGGTGATGGAAACTTGTATGCAGGCCATATCGAAGCGACTTCTAAAAAATCCGTTTCAGGAACTTGGGTAAAATTGCAGGATGATTTTGGTTCCGTTGGTTACGAACTAACCGTTGCTATTGCCCCTACCAAGAACATGGATCGCATTGAATCCTTTGTTGAGAAGGCTGTTGAGATGGGGATTTCTCGTGTCATTCCCATCATTTGTGAGCACAGTGAGCGAAAGGTGATTAAGACGGC
>CAJXTR010000089.1 GCA_913060465.1 uncultured Cryomorphaceae bacterium
AAATACAAGAATGAATTCGTGGAGAAGCACGGTGTAAAATTAGGCTTCATGAGCTTCTTTACCCTTGCAGCAACGCGTGCGCTGCAGATGTATCCTGCGACCAACAGCATGATCGATGGAAACGAGCTTGTAGGTTTTGACTACGTAGACGTAAGTATTGCGGTAAGTGGTCCTAAGGGCTTGATGGTGCCAGTATTGCGTAATGCAGAAACTATGGATTTTGCTGGAGTAGAAAAGGAAATTGGCCGATTAGCCACTCGCGTACGTGACGGAAAAATCACTGTGGACGAGATGACCGGCGGTACCTTCACCATCACCAACGGTGGGGTGTTCGGGTCTATGCTTTCAACACCAATCATCAACCCTCCGCAGAGTGCCATCCTTGGTATGCACAACATTATCGAGCGCCCAGTTGCGGTCAATGGAGAGGTTGTCATTCGTCCAATGATGTATGTAGCCTTGAGCTACGACCATCGAGTGATTGACGGTCGCGAGAGCGTTGGAACATTGGTGGCAATCAAAGAAGCCTTGGAAAATCCTGAGGAAATCTTGATGAACGGCGACGCTAAAAAAGCATTGGGCTTGTAATTCCTAAAGGGATGCTAAAACCCACACTTTCCGTGGGTTCGGGCCTTTTTAAACGCTATATTTGAGAGCTCTGTTGAAAAACAGGGCTCTTTTTTCTTTATAACCCAAACTTAAAAGCATGAAAAGAATTGTTTCGGGCTTGTTAGCACTAGCCCTTATTCTTAGCAGCACGATCGCAACTGCCCACGAAGGGATGTGGTTGCCTATGCTGATCAAGCGCTTGAACTATGCAGATATGCAAGCGAACGGCCTGAATTTGACGGCTGAAGAATTGTACGACATCAACAACGCATCTATTAAAGATGCCATCGTATCTCTCGGAGGATTCTGTACTGGAGAGATCATCTCTAACCAAGGTTTGATGCTGACCAACCACCACTGTGGTTACGACGCGATCCGCTCACACTCGACCGTTGAGAACGACTACTTGACCGACGGCTTCTGGGCGATGACTCGAGAAGAGGAACGCAAAAACCCAGGTCTAACGGCTGCTATTTTGGTTCGCATGGAAGACGTTACCGACAAAGTATTGGCGGAGTTGACAGACGACATGACCGAAGCTGAGCGTGCAGCGAAAGCGAAGGAAATTGGTGATGCCTTGGCTAAAGAGGCAACCGAAGGCACAAAGCACAATGCATACGTGCGCAGTTTCTTCCACAACAATGAATTTTACTTGTTCGTATTCAACACCTACAAAGATGTTCGTTTGGTAGGTGCACCTCCAAGCAGCGTAGGTAAGTACGGTGGTGATACCGACAACTGGATGTGGCCACGTCACACCGGAGATTTCTCTATGTTCCGCATCTATGCGGATGCAGATGGTAACCCAGCTGATGTAAGTGCGGATAACGTACCATTGACGCCTAAGCACCACTTGCCAGTAAGCTTGAATGGTGTTAAAGAAGGTGATTTCACCATGGTGTTTGGCTTCCCAGGTTCTACGGACCGATTCCTTACTTCAACAGGTATCGAGCAAGCCATCAACCTTTACAACCCTACAGTAGTAGAGATCCGCGACCGCAAGTTGGCGATCATGAAAAAAGCGATGGACGCAGATGATGCAGTTCGTATTGCTCTTGCTTCGAACTACGCGTCAACCGCAAACTACTGGAAGTACTTCATTGGTCAGACCGAGCAATTGAAGAAGAACCGCGTTAAGGCCAAAAAAGAAGCCATTGAAGCACGCTACTTAGAGTGGGCCAATGCGGATCCTTCTCGCGCAGAATATGCGGGTGCCTTGGATCTTCTAAACGAAGCCTATGCTGCCACTGATGAAACCGTTAAAGGCGGTGTGTATTTGATGGAAGCGGGTATCCGCGGTGCATCATTGCCACTTTACGCATGGCGATTGAGCCGTATGCTCGGCGCGCTTTCTTCTTCTGAGGAATTAGAGGCAGATAAAGCAGCGGTATTGCAATATGCTGACGACCATTTTTCAGAATACCAGCCAGCAGTAGATCGTGAACTAGCGGCTGCACTTTGGGGCATGTGGATGGAGAACGTACCTGCTGACCAGCAGCCTTCAATCCTTGCTGAGGTTCGCGATAGTATGGGTGGAGATATTAATGTACTAGTTGCAGATATCTACGACAACTCAATCTATGCGTCTAAAGCAAACCTTGAGGCTTGGTTGGAGACCATGGATGAAGAGGCTTTGAAGTCTGATATCGGTGGAAAAACGGCGTCTAGCTTCATTATGACGTACTTCGGCAACCAACAAGGAAATGCTGAGGTGAATGAGAAAATGGAGAAAGGTTACCGACTATTCACGGATGGTCTTCGTCAGGCAATGCCTGAGAAAACTTTTGCGCCAGATGCAAACTCAACCCTTCGTATGACTTGGGGTGTGGTAGGTTCTTACGATCCTCAGGATGCAGTTCACTACGACTACGTAACTACTATCGACGGTGTTATGCAAAAAGAAGATCCAAGCAACGATGAGTTCATCGTTCCAGCGCGCCTGAAGGAGTTGTACAATGCGAAAGATTACGGTCGTTACGCTGATGAGAACGGTGATTTGATCGTAAACTTCATCTCAAACAATGATATCACCGGTGGTAACTCAGGTTCTCCTGTAATCAATGGTGATGGTGAACTCATTGGTACTGCGTTCGATGGTAACTGGGAGGCGATGTCTGGGGATATCTTCTTCGAGGACCAATTGCAACGTACCATCTCTGTAGATATTCGTTACACCTTGTTCATCATCGACAAGTATGCAGGTGCAGGTCACTTGGTTGATGAGATGACCTTGGTGGAAGGCAAGAAAAAGCGCAAAAAGCGTCGCAGGTAAGAGGCACGTTTTAGCTAAATACGGGAGCCCGCGGACCAGAGGTCCGCGGGCTTTTTATTGGCACACAATTTGAGCTTGATACCGTCGTAGATTTGATACAGAATAAACAATGAGATATATTCTTGCATTAAAATCCATCAAACATGATTAAAAAATTCGCAATAGTAAGCATGGCATTAGCACTTGCCTCTTGTCAATTAAATCCTGAAGAAGCCCCCAAGGTTAAAGAGGAAATATTCAATGAGGTAATAATCACCAGTGAGATGCGAAACGTAATGTGGAATGGTGAATTGGCTGAGAAGATTCATTTAGATACGATTGCCAATAAGCAAGGATTAATGGGATTAGGTCCATTGGCTTTCTTAAAGGGGGAAATCACCATATGTGATGGCGTGTCGTACGTTTCTAGAGTAGAGACGGATTCCACCATGGTGGTGGAGAAGTCGTATGATATTGGAGCTCCGTTTTTCGTTCATTCGAACGTGAAAGATTGGACTACCATTACGGTCCCTGATTCAATCAAAACCATAAGCGATCTGGAATCATTTATTGTTGACGTTTCAGAGGGTGTGCCGGCACCATTTGCGTTTAAGGTAGAGGGAGAAATAAATAGTGGTATCATTCATATCCAAAACTTGGCAGATGGGAGTGTAGTTTCTTCCCCGAAGGAGGCACATGCTGGTCAAGTCAATTATGCCTTAGGCGCTGAACAGGTTAAAATTGTTGGATTCTATTCCCAAGAACACCAGGCGGTTTTTACACATCATGATACCTTCTTGCATCTTCATCTAATTACAGTAGATGAACAAAAGATGGGGCATTTGGATGAAGTGGATTTTGGAGCAATAACTCTATTCCTTCCTAAAAAAGTAGCAGAGTAAATGAAAGGAATCGCGGTACTGGCAGTACTTGCCCTTGGTTTATATGGATGCTCAAGCTGGCAACCCGTTGAGAATGTGGCGCCATCGGATCCAAATTGCATCTGTACGATGGAGTATGATCCGGTGTGCATCCAAGGGAATGGTAAGATATTGCGTTACTCAAATGCTTGTCAGGCGATGTGCGACGGCTTTGGCCAAGACGATTTCATCGATTGTCCGCCGGAGTAGGTTTAATACTCCTGTACAAGAATTTCCATAGGGATGTGCAGCGCGCTATGCAGCTTTCGTATCATGGTAAGCGAGAGTTTACGTTTCTTAGAAAAGAGTTCACTCACTCGGCTTTTGTAACCGATGATTTTAGCCAAATCGGTTGGCCTCATGTTTAATTGCTCCATTCGAAATTGTATGGCCGCAATGGGATCTGGACAATCTACGGTAAAATACTGCTTCTCATAGTGTTCGATGAGTACGCTCAACAGTTCTAACTCTTCTCCTTCCGGAGTATTTGGTTTGGCGTCGAAGATGAATTCTAAACGTTCAATTGCTTTCTGGTATTCAGCTTCCGATCGAATGAGGGTGTACATACTTATATTGTTTTTGCATCGACGGCATCATAGTCGCTGTGTGTTCCTATGAATCGGATCCAGCACAGTTGGTACTCAAAATTGATCCGTGTAATGATTCGATACTTGTTGCCTTTAACGTTGAAAACTACACGATGATTACCGACCCAGCTTGCGCTAGGGTACCACCTTCGTATGTCTTGAAAATTTCTCCAATCAGCCGAGTTCACTTCCGAGTGCCACAGGCTGAGTGCTTCTTTACTATCAGCGTGCCGTTCCCAGAACTCTCTTAAAGTTCGTTTGGCGATAATTCTCATTGCAAAGATAAATAAAGTTACCAAAATGGTAACTAATGATTCCTAAGAAAATATCACTCCGAACGAAGGGAATACCAAATGATGTCAATAACTCTTATTTATCTACAGGTTTACCCAACCGTACTGACCTTCTCCAAAACAGCGGTCCACCATTCTTCTAATACCAGGAAAAGTAAAAGCATTCCTGCTACCCCGAAAATGCCATTGATGATGGCATAAGATCGTCGGTTAGATTTTCGAACGATTTGAAACATTGCCAAAATCCCTCCTACATTCATAAAGACCGTATAGGGCAGGGCCAAATAGCCGAACCCGAATGCACCGCCATCGGTAATGATAATGTGCAAGGTGAAGGGGAAGAACGCGATCACGTTCATTCCAACGTTCAACCAGGGAAGGAATTTGATGATTCTATCCATCAATCCCTACTCCTCCAAACTCTCCTCAACGTAGTTCAAAACCTTCGTCATGAGGTGTAGTCTGTCCTTGCCGCGCACATTGTGCGGGTGCATGGGGTACGGGAAGAAATCCATCTGGATGCCAGCGTCGATAAAGGATTTTACGAGGCTGAGGTTGTGCTGCATCACCACGACGTCGTCCACGGTTCCGTGGATGAGTAGGAGGTCACCTTGGAGGTTGCTCACGTAGTTGTGCAAGCGATTTTCTGCATACCCATCTTCGTTTTCTTCGGGACGGTCCATGTAGCGCTCACCGTACATGATTTCATAGTATTTCCAATCGGTAACAGGGCCACCGGCCACACCTGCTTTGAAGGTGCCCGGCTGGCGAAGCATAAGTGAGGTTGTCATGAATCCACCATAGCTCCATCCGTGCACGGCCATGCGGTCTCCATCGACGTAGGGAAGAGATTTAAGGTAGGCGACACCGGCTAGTTGGTCTTCCATTTCAACGGTTCCCAATTGTCTGTGGATTTGCTGTTCGAAATCTGTTCCGCGGTGGGCTGAACCACGGTTGTCCAGGGTAAATACGATATATCCTCGGTTGGCAAATTCGTTCATCCAAAACGGCCCGCCGCCGTTCCAACGATTGGTTACCATCTGTGCATGAGGGCCGCCGTATACGTAGACTAATACTGGGTACTTTTTACTCGGATCAAAGTCAAAAGGCTTGTAGGTACGCGTGTAAAGAATGCTCCCGTCCGGTCCCATGATCGAGCCTAATTCTGGTTTGCGAATGTTCGTTCCTTCGAATGGATCGGCCGCTTCTGCAAGATCACGTACTGACTTTCCTCCAGTAGTCATCAACACGTCCTTGGCGGGTACATCAACGCTGCTGTAGCTGTCGATAAAGTAGTTTCCACCTTCTTGAATGCTCGCGCTGTGGTATCCGGAAGCCTCAGTTAATTGGATTTGCTTGCCCTTTAAACTCACGCTGAACAAATGCGATTCACGGGCATCGTCACCGGTAGCCATGAAGAGGATGTCCCCACTCTTATCGCGGCCAAGAATCTCGGTAGCTACAAAGGCATTCTCCGTAAGTTTTTGGACCAATTCTCCTTTCGTGTTGTACAAATAGAGGTTCATGAAGGAGTCCATTTCGCTCATCCAGATAAACTCTTTGTTATTGACCCAATAGGCGGGGTACTCAGGCTCGGCCCACTTGTCGTTATCTACGCTCAACAAAGTTTCCCCACGCTTTCCATTTTTCGCATTAAACGCTACCACATCGTAGTGGTTTTGAGCACGGTTTACGATGGCCAAAAGAATGGTCTTTCCGTCTGGTGACCAGCTGAGGTTGGTTAAATATTGGTCGTGCTCGATGCCGTCCGTATCTAAATAAATAGGCGCTTTCTTTCCTTTGCGGTACACACCCACACGTGCGTATTCCGATCCTTGCCCGGCCATTGGATATTTGATCTCGTTCAGGGAGCCGGGCGTAGAAGTAATGTCTAAGAGCGGGTAGCTTGTCACGGCGCTCTCGTCTTTTTCGTAGAAGGCTACTGCATCATTCTCGGGGCTCCAGAACAGCCCTTCTGTAATTCCAAACTCGCTGCGAGCGATGGCTTGACCGCTGACAATGTTTGGGTTGTCGTGCTTGGTTACTTGGACCATAGCACCATCTTCGCTCCAGTTCACAAA
>CAJXTR010000090.1 GCA_913060465.1 uncultured Cryomorphaceae bacterium
ATCTCGTTTGAGAATTCGTTTTGAGCGAGCTTTTCTGCGAGTTCTGGATTAGATTGGTCCTCAATCCCTCTCCAATATTTATTATTCTCAGTCATTGCTGCTTCGTATTAGTAGTGACATTTACCACATTCCAAACCACCGATCTTCTCAGCAGTAATCTTCTCACCGTGGTATTTCTCAGTTAATTCTTCGTGGAAATCTTGGTAATACTCGTTCTTGTTGAACTGAACTTCTGTTTCGCGGTGACAATTAATACACCATCCCATGGTCAATTCAGAGTATTGGTATACTTCTTCCATAGTTTCAACCGGACCGTGACATTCCTGACACTCTAGCTGGCCTGCATTCACGTGCTGGCTGTGGTTAAAGTATGCAAGGTCTGGAAGGTTGTGAATACGTACCCATTTGATCGGCTGTTGTTCGTATCCCTCGATGTATTCGCGGTTTTCAGAATCCCATCCGATTGCTGCATAGATTTTAGCAATCTCTGGAGAACCTTCACCGTCGTACTTTAGGTTACCTGCGTCGTCTGTGATTTCAGAACCGTCCACGTACATGTGACAGTTCATACAAACATTCGCAGATGGAATACCTGAGTGCTTTGAGTGACGTGCAGAACTGTGACAGTAATTACAATCAATCTGGTTTTCTCCGGCGTGTAGTGCATGCGAGAACGCGATAGGCTGCTCTGGCTGGTAGTTTTGCTCCACGCCGATGCCCATCATCCAGCCATACAATTGGCTCAAGAAGGCCACTGTGATCACTACAGTGCTTACGGTTACAAAACCTTTGTTATTGATTAATCGGCCCCAGAACCAACCGGCTTCGTCCAAGATACTCACAGGATCTTTGCCCTGAACAAGACGAAGGGTATTCTTCATACGAGCGAGAAGCATAACCATGAGGAAGAGCAGGATGCCCAATCCGATGGTAATCTCACTATCGTAATTTTTACCCTCGACAACCACGGATGTGCCAGCTATATCCCCACCTGTAGGAACTGGTTTCTTGTCGCCTTCAATGGTGTATTGAAGGATGTCGAAGATGTCTTGATCGCTCAGCGCTGGGAACGCGCTCATCACAGAACCGTTGTATTCCTCGAAGATGGCGATGGCATCTGCATCACCTGAGGCACGCAATTCTGCGTTGTTTCTAATCCAAGACAATAGCCACTCTTCAGAGTACTTGTCGGTAACCCCAGTAAGGGCAGGACCTACAAGTTTCTTGTCGAGTTTGTGACAGCTAGCACAATTGGATTTGAAGAGCTTTTTACCGTTTGAAGCGTCCCCTTCGAAAGCGGACACGGTTGTAACAGAAAACAAGAAGAAAAACGCCGCAAGTAGGGTGCTTACTCTTCTCTTGGTTGAACTTGTGTACATATGAGGCCTAATAATAGCTATTCAGTGTCGCGCAAAAATAAGGTTCAAAGGCCGAATAGAGGAGTGATATTTGCTAAAAAGGTAATTTGGAATGGTTCTAAATTACATCTTGTTTAAACACAGAATCATGGCACACAATTTGGTCAGAGTACCTTTACCAAACAGTTCGAAAATCCAATGAAAAAAATTCTGGTCTTTACCCTGTTGATTATCAGTGTTCAAGCCTTCTCCAAAGAATTGAACACTAGCGAAATAGTGATTGCGGATACCCTTGATGTTTATCCCTCATTGGACTCCGTTTATTCACATTGGAGCGATGCGCAAAAATCAGATTTTTTCGAGGGGTACACCATCCAATTGTTCAGCGGAGATCGTGCCAACGCGAACAAAGTACGGGCAGAAGTGGTTGAGACAAATTTGGGCGAGGCGAGAGTCATTTATAAGGCTCCTAATTTCAAGGTCCAAATAGGTTCTTACCCCACTATTTTATTGGCCGAACAAGAACGTCAAAAATGGTTGGAGAAATTTCCAGATGCCTTTGTGGTGCAAACTTTAGTGCCGCTCTACCCCATAGAATTACCTAGCGCTGCTGCTCGAGATTCTCTAGTCGCGCCTGAAGATTCTCTCGAATAGAAAGGTAGTAGAGATTAATATCACCACGGTGGTAATTCTTGGTTCGAATGAGCCAGCTGCCCTTGAATTTTGGACGATCAGCGATGATTATTCCATCTTGGATTTGGGCCCCTATTAATCCAGGCAATACCTCTCCACTTTCAAAAACTATCGCACCGGGATTATCCTCTGCAGGGACTTCGGCTGTTGAAGTGTCCCAGCTCAATGGGTTTACCACGCCAATCAATACACCGTTATCAGGTGCTTCAGCCGATTTGTGAAAAGTCCTCCATGAGACAAAACAACCGGTCTGCATGGGGTCTTTGCAAAGCGGGATGGGCAAGTCGTCCAAGACAGGCATTCCAACGAGGTATGCAACGACAAGTCGCTCCTGCAAATCCTTATCAAATTCATTGCGTATTAACCGTTCCAAATGATCAGTGCCCTGACTATGCGAGGCCAAAACAAAAGGAACATCTGGACCGATCTCGACGAGGAATTGCTCAAAGGCGGCGCGGACATCATTGTACGCCAAATTGTAGGCGTTTACGGTAGTCGTATTTGCTGCGACGTTGTAGACTTGGTAGGCAGCTTGACGGTAATACGGAGCATAAACAGGGCCAGCTACATTGAAGGCGCTGCTCTGCATTTTCACCGCATAATGTGTCTTTTCGCGAACCTCTTGCAAATAGGAATCAGCATTCCACGTACCGCCCTTTTTAGGGAAATGAACCGTAGGATACACATAGAACACTGGTACACCGAAAGTTCTTGGCGTTGGCACAAAAAGGGAATCTGTGATGTCCAATTTTTCTGCGTGTCCCGCCCAACTATCGAGATTAGTATAATCCGGTGCTGGCGGCACCTCAAAGACCAAATCTTGCGACAACCCACAGCTCACCATAGTAGCGGCAAACAGGGCAATAGCAAGGGTCCTTGAAATAAAAAGCATTTAGGCTTCGATCTGCGCTTTTTCGCGAATGATTTGAGCAAGCTGGTAGGCCGGAACCACACCGCTTTGACGCCAAATCATTTCTCCGTTTTGGAACAACGTCAACGTAGGCACACCTTGAATTCGCAAGGCCTCTGATAGCTGCGGGTTTTTATCTACATCAACTTTGATGATGTTCACGGTATCGCCCATTTCCGTGGCCAATTCTTGAAGGATTGGCGCCATCATTTTACAGGGGCCACACCACTCCGCGAAGAAGTCTATGAGCGTGGGTTTTGGACTATCAACTATTTCTTTAAAACTAGCCATGTTTAGGGGTTTTGGGGGTTATTTAGCAATGGGCTGGGTCCGAGCCCAGGCGCCAATTCCGCCTTGCAGGTTGTAGACCGTCTTGAAGCCCATTTGCTTCATCATTTTGGCTGCTTGACCAGATCTGTTTCCGCTTCGGCAATACACGTAAACGGGCACATCCGGGTCCAATTTCGCGAGTTCCTCTTGGAAATCATTGCGGTAGAAATCAATCTGGCTCGCGCCTTTGATATGACCCATGGAAAACTCTCGGTCCGTGCGAACGTCCAAGAGTAATCCCTGTGGTCCATTTTCAATGAGATCGGCAAACTGTTCCACATTCACGTTTTCATTCACCACCCCTTCCACTTGCGTGCTCTGCACGCTAGGAGAATTGGACTGGCAACTTACAGCGCCACCCCACAACAGGGCAACGACTAGAACTTTTGGAAAAATCTTTACCGACTTCATGTTTCTTACATTTTATGAATAAGAACGTCAGAAGCACCGCCTCCGTTCATTCCATCCTCAATTCCTTTTGAAGCCAAGAACATCAATGCTTGTCCAGAGCGGTTTCCTGAGCGACAGAAAACGACCAAAGGACGTGACATAGATTTGAACTCTTCCCAGCGTGCTGGCACTTCGTCCAAAGGAATATTGATTGCTCCAGGTACCGATTCAAAGGCTACCTCGCCCGGTGTACGAACATCTACTAATGTTGCTTCAGGGTGGTTGATTGCTTCGTTGATTGTCATAATTCGTTCGATTTTGAGTCAAAATTAGTGGCACTGATTTTTACCGAGTGCAACTAAAATCACAGTTACCAAATAATGATTTGATCTTCTGGTGCTTTTGCAACCCCGTTTTCACAAACACCGCCAAAGGCTTTTGCAAATTCCGGCATGTTACTCATCGGTCCATTCACTCGGAATTTACCCGGGCTGTGCGGGTCAGTAACTACTTGATTCTTCAAGTATTCATCGCGGCCATGCATTTGCCATACTTGGGCCCAACCTAAGAAAATGCGTTGCTCATCCGTAAAACCATCAATTGGCTCCACAACCTGATCACCACGGTGCTTCAAGTATGCGTGGTACGCCAAGGTCAAGCCACCTAAATCGGCAATATTTTCACCCAAGGTTAGTCGACCATTTACGTTCACGCCTGGCAACACCTCATAGGCATCATACTGATCCGCCAACTTCGATGTCAACGCATCAAAACGCTTCTTGTCGCCGGCTGTCCACCAGTTCTCTAGGTTACCATCCGGCCCATAGTTCGAACCTTGATCGTCAAATCCATGTGAGAATTCATGGCCAATCACCCCACCAATAGCACCATAGTTGATTGCATCATCTGCATCGGGATTAAAGAATGGCGGCTGTAGAATTCCTGCAGGGAACACGACCTCGTTGTTCAATGGGTTGTAGTAGGCATTCACGATATGCGCGCCCATTCCCCATTCGCTCTTATCTACTGGCTTGTCCAATTTCGACAAGTTATCCTCGGTAAAGTAGCGCGATAACGTGCGTTGGTTTTCAAAGAAGCTTTCGCGACTGAGGTCCAAATCACTGACATCTTCCCATTTATCTGGGTATCCAATTTTGTATGTGAACGCATCCAATTTTGCCAATGCCTTCTCCTTAGTGGTATCGCTCATCCATTCCAACCCATTGATACGGTCACGGAATGCAGAACGCAAATCCTCTACCATGGCCTCCACCTGAGCCTTACTCTCCTCTGGGAAGTAGCGGTCGGCATACAAGTGGCCTAGTTGGTCACCTAAAGAACCTACAGCGCCTTGGGCACGCTTCCAGCGAGGATTCATTTTCGGAACCCCACGTAAAATCTTGCTGTAGAACTCAAAATTCAATGTTTCAAACTCGTCGTTCAAAGACCCAGCTGATGCATCTGCCACGTGCCACTGGTAATAGTCTTTCCACGTGTCCAAGTCAGTTTTGGCACACGCTTCATTGAACCTGCTGAAATACTCCGGCGCAGAGTTGATCATCGTATCCGCGCTGACCCCCACGGCATTTACATAAGCCGTGATCGGCATATCGGGAGCAAGTGCTTGCCATGCCTCCAAGGTCATAGGGTTGTAGCGTGCTACAGAGTTGCGCATTTCAACGCGGCTCTTCATCGCTTGGGCCATCGCTTTTTCAAGTCGGTAGATGGCATCTACATCCCATTCCGCACCCACGAGGTCGGCAACTTTGCCAATGTGGTCGCGGTACTGCTGTTGCAATATTTGGCTCGCGCTGTCCTCACGCAGGTAGTAGTCGCGATCCGGCAACCCAAGACCGCTCTGACCCACGTACAAAGCATGTGCAGAAGAATTCTTCGCATCCGTACTCACGTACATGCTCAATGGCGCACCAATACCGTTAAACTTATTCTTACCCATCAAGGTGAACAATGCCTCTTTTGAATCTACAGCATCTACTTCCTCGAGATATGGCAATAGCGGCGCAATACCTGTTTCATTTCTGGTTATGCTGTCCATTGCACTCGCAAAAAGGTCGCCGATGAGTTGTTCGTCAGAGCCTTTTTCATAGCTGCCTGCGCTCACTTCTTCCAAAATGGACTTTAGGCGGTGCTTGTTCGTTTCAATAAGTTCATTGAAGCGACCCCAGCGAGTTTCCGTTTCGGGAATCGGGTTTTCTGCAATCCACCCGCCTGCTGTGTGCTGGAAGAAATCCTCACAGGCGTGAACGGTAGTATCTAAATACGCTACATTAAATCCCTCAACCTTCGGGGTTTCCTGAGGGGCCGAACATGCAACTGCCAGCAATGGCAATGCATAAATCACTCTTTTCATACTGTTGAATTATTGGGTGTAGGCTCTTAACCTTTTCGTTTCCAAGTCTCGAAGGTAAAGGAATATTCGTGGTTCTCGTCCACAGGGTGGTATTCCGAGGTGGCCAATTCATAATTCCCCTTGTCCCAATCCGGGAAAAATGCATCTCCTTCGAGCGATGCATCGACTACGGTAATTTCTAATTGGTCCAAATACGGCAAGGACAACTCATAGATCTGCGCCCCGCCTACAATGAATGCCTCAGCTTCATCCTGAACCAACGCCAAAGCAGCCTCAAGACTTTGCACAGATTCACAGCCCTGTGCACTGAAATCTGGATTTCTTGAAATCACAATATGACGGCGCTTTGGAAGCGGGCGTCCACCCAAGCTATCCCAAGTCTTGCGGCCCATAATGATGGTTTTGCCCGCCGTATGGTTTTTGAAGTGCTTCAGATCATCCGGCAAGTGCCAAATCAAATCATTGTCTTTACCAATGACACGGTTTTGACCGTGTGCAACAATTGCCTTTAGAATCATTAGACTGCGACTTTTCCTGCGATGTGCGGGTGTGGATCATACCCAACGATTTCGAAATCATCGTAGGTAAAATCAAAAATACTCTTCACCTCTGGGTTGAGCTTGAGCTGCGGCAGCGCACGGAAATCGCGACTAAGTTGCAACTCGAGTTGCTCGATGTGGTT
>CAJXTR010000091.1 GCA_913060465.1 uncultured Cryomorphaceae bacterium
ATCTGCATCTTTTGCGCCTGAGATTCCGGCCTCCAATAGTTTTTGGAACGTCCCGTCTCCATTTCGGAGTCCTGCGGGATGCATAAAGCCATGATTAATTTCATTGCCGATTTGAATGTATTCGGGGCCAAGTGTTTGCACAACTTTAGATGTAAAGGCACGCACACTATCGCATAGCGCTTCAGTGCTGAGGTTTTGCCATTGTGTGGGGATATCCTGCGATCCAGGGTCGGCCCATGTATTGCTGTAATGCATGGTGAGCATGATTTTCATTCCAGCTGCCCGTATTCTTTGAGCGAAGGGGACCAATTCTTCTAACGAAGCATCTCCAGTTGCGTTGTTCCATACTTTCAATCGGATCACATTCAATCCAGCGTCCTTTAATATCCCTACCGCATCTCGTGCGATGGAATCCGCATCTCGAAAAACAAATCCCTCGGCTTCGATCTTAGGCAATTGGCTAAAATCCGTTCCCTTCAATATAGTCGCACTTGGCGTGGGCTCCGGAGGTGTTACCGTAGGCTTACATGAGATTAGTATGAGGAAAAAAAATAGAATATGTGAACAACGCATTTTTATCAATGTTTACTTCGAAAAGATACACAATGTTTGGACTGTTCAAGAAGAAATCAGAGCGCGATAAATTAGAGGCACAATATGATGCGTTGATCAAAAAGAGTTACGAACTCAGTCACAGCAATCGCGCCGAGAGTGATAAGCTCCAAGCGGAGGCTCAAGAAGTACTTAAAAAACTAGAGCTGCTCGAAGACTAGGCTTCGCCGTGGGCCTGGCCAATGGGTCGCAACCATTTTTTCTCTGCGTAAAACGTTCCAAAGGGAAGGAGCGAAGCAATTAGAAACAAAAAGAAATGTTTCCAGCTCACCTTGTAGTTCAGTTTGAATTCTATCAAGGCGAAAAGAAAGAGTACGGTCAGTAGTCCATGCAGCATTCCAAACACCTTATTCGGCATGGGCATATCCGCTAGGTATTTGAGTGGCATCGAGATAAAGAGTAGAATAAGGAAGGAACTCCCTTCTAAAAGGGCAACCCATTTAAATCGGGTGTAGGGCGTCTTAAGCATTGTTTGAATGCGACTTTAAAAATTTAATAGCTTCTTCATTGAAAATCTCAGGTTGCTCTACATTGACAACGTGACCACAGTTTTCAATCACATGCAACAGGGCACTATGGTGTAGGGCAACAATCTTGCGTATGCTTGGCAAGAACATGTGGTCTTCACTTCCCATGATATAAAGGGTAGGGACTTTACTGTCCTTAAATCTGAAATACTTTAGAAGTGGATTCACCTCCGCGACCAAAGTAAACCAGCGTTTGAATTCACGTTGGTAGAGCTTGCGAGCCTCCCGGATGAATAAGTTTCTCGATTCACGGTGCTTCTTCTTTGGCATAATGATCCAAGCGAAAAAACGGTACAGGATCATATAAGGTAGGACACTCTTCAAGGCTGCTCCTGTGCGCATTAGGACTTGGCCACGTTTATTGAGTTTCATTACAGCACCGCCCATAATCATACTCAGCGTACGCTGTGGATAGCGTTCGGTTATTTCACGAATTATGATGGTGCCTAGTGAGATCCCGACCCAGTGGGTTTTCTGAATTTTCAAATGATCCAGTACTTCGAGAACCTCATCTCCGATAGTTGAAAAGTTATAGTTTTTCAACTTCTCATAAAATGGAGCCTTGCTTTTACCATGTCCCCTAAGGTCGACTAGTAGTACATTGAAATTTTCGCGAAACGCTCTTAATTGCTTGTACCATATAGTACTGGAACCTCCGGCGCCGTGGACAAAGGTCACCCAGGGTAGGGAAGGATCTGTGATATGGGAGCTATAGCTGAGCATGAGTACAAATAACGGCAAAACCTGCTAACAAATACGTGCGGGAATTGTTGCTTCCCATGAAGTTATCCAATAGATTGCAATAACTACACATTTGAAATTATGGAATATAGTCCACTACGCAATTTTAAGTACGACATACCCAGTTCTATTGTCGTCTTTCTCGTCGCATTACCCCTTTGTTTAGGAATCGCCTTGGCATCCGGTGCTCCACTGTTTTCCGGCTTGATAGCGGGGATAGTAGGCGGCTTGGTTGTCGCACCTTTGAGTGGAAGTCCGCTTGGTGTAAGTGGACCTGCAGCAGGGCTTGCCGTGATCGTTTACGGTGCCATTGAAGAACTGGGTGCGTACCCAACTTTTTTAGCTGCTGTCGTTGTTGCCGGAATTACGCAAATGATTCTTGGCGCTCTACGTGCTGGTGTAATCGGATATTATTTCCCTTCATCGGTCATTAAAGGAATGCTATCGGGTATCGGTATTATTATCTTTTTGAAGCAGATTCCTCACGCCGTAGGATATGATGCAGATCCAGAAGGAGATTTTGCCTTTTTACAACAAGACGGCCACAACACCTTCTCGGAGTTAAAATGGATGCTTGAAGCACTGAATCCGACAGCGACACTGATAGCAGCGCTAGGTTTGGCTATTTTGATTATTTGGGAGCGACCGTTCATGAAGAACTTGAGCTTCACTACCATCATTCAGGGCCCCTTAGTAACAGTGGTCATGGGCATTTTATTAGCGATGAATCTAGGTGCCGTGGATGGATGGGTCTTGGGAGCAGATCACATGGTTGCCATTCCAGTGACGGAAGGCCTTTCTGGTTTTGTGGGCCAATTCACCTTGCCTGATATGACCGCCTTTGCAAACCCTGCCATTTACACCATTGGTATAACCATGGCCGTTGTGGCTTCATTGGAAACGCTACTTTGTGTGGAGGCAACGGACAAACTTGACCCCTTTAAGCGTGTAACTCCAACCAACAAGGAGTTATGGGCGCAAGGCTTTGGTAATGTCGTTAGTGGCCTTATCGGTGGTTTACCCATCACTCAGGTAATCGTACGTTCTTCAGCTAACATTCAAAGCGGTGGCCGTACGAAGGCATCTGCTTTTATGCATGGTGCTTTGTTATTGATTTGTGCCTACGCTATTCCCAAAGTATTGAACATGATTCCTTTGGCAGCCCTAGCAGCCATCCTTTTAATTGTGGGATGGAAGTTGGCCAAGCCTGCATTATTTATTGCAATGTGGAAGAAGGGACAAAGCGAGTTTATTCCCTTTGTTGTTACCGTAGTAGGTATTGTTTTGACAGATCTATTGACTGGAATCGCTCTGGGACTTGTAGTGGCAATCGTTTACATCTTGTGGGACAACTTTAAACTTCCTTACAAATTTGACATTACAAATTATAAGACAGGCGAACCGATTCGTATTGAATTCAGTGAGAGCGTTAGCTTCTTGAATAAAGCGAGTATTCAGCGTACACTTAATACATTGCCTGATGGTGCGAAGGTTGTTTTGGACGCTCAAAATACACTGAGGATACACCCCGATGTCGTAGAGATTGTTGAGGAATTCCAAATCAACGCGGCTACACGCGATATAACGGTTGAGTGTCTTGGATTTGGTTCTACCATTTCTGAAACGCCAGTTGAGGATTTCGAAGAAAAAGTCCTTCAAAAGACCCGATCGGAAGCTACGGGCGTGCGCAAACTCTTCAAAGGAAAGTAACATGAAACATTGCATTGCGGTATGGGCCTTCTTACTCTTGGGTGGGAATGCTCATGCCCAACAGCAATGGTCTATAGAGCTCGGTTATCTTCGAGCTTTCCATAAAGATTTAGGAGTAACCCAACAGGATTGGATCTTGGTGGACGGTACATGGACGGACCCGGCTAACCTACCTGGTCAAAGCACCTATGCTTTTACCTTTCGCGATACCAGTTGGTTTTATGGGTTTAATCACGATTTGCCACTCTTCACGACTCGTATCCCCTTGTCTGTATCTAAGAATGAGCAATGGGAATTGGATATCATACAAAGTGTGATGTGGAATTCTTGGCGGCAGATCGCCTTCATGGCCGGCCTAGATTTTAGAGTGCATCCGCATGAAAGGATAAGCCTCGGCATTCAAGGAGGCCTGCTCAGTGGCTACCACGATGTCAATGATTTACTCAACCCAACCTTGGAACCCTTGGAAGGTGAAGGAGGAGGAACGCTGCTTGGTGCGAATGCCACAGCAGATGTGTATCTCTCGGAGCATTGGGCCGTGAGGGTGAGCTATAACCCGCTCGTTACAGGCCTTGGCCTTTTTTATAAAATTTCCCCAAAGGAGTAAGGGCATCTAAAAAATAGTCCTTTAATTTGTCACGTCCTTTGACATTTGAGGTATCCAGAAAGGTGGAGGGAAAGGCCCGATGAAACCTTAGCAACCCTTGGTCATCCAAGAAGGTGCTAATTCCTCTTCGCACATTGCGGAGGTAGATACGAAACTCAGTATTCTGTTTTTCTTTCTGTCGTTCTGGTACTTCAACAAAATTTGATGAAGTATGAAAATTTCTTTAGAACGAATTGACGACGCCTTTGGCTTCAAAGCTACCGCTGGCGAGCATGAAATGATTTTAGATACTGCCGAAGAGTTCGGTGGTCATGATCAAGGATTTCGCCCTATGCAGCTAATGCTAATCTCTTTAGCAGGTTGTAGCGCTATTGATATTGTACACATCCTTAAGAAGGGCAAACATGCCATTCGAAGCTACAACGCTGAGGTCACTGCTTCGCGACGCGAAACCTTGCCCAAGATCTTTTCTAAGATCGAGATGACCATTACGGTAGATACGGATGCCTCTGATAAGGTTTTAGAACGAGCGGCCCAGCTGACTCGAGAAAAATATTGCAGCGCCTATGCTGTACTTGAAGCCTCAGGCCCGGTAGAACTCATTTTAAAGCGTGCCTAATGGAAGGGAAAGGATTTGAAACCAGGGCCATAAGAACCCAGATCGAGCAGAGCCAGCACCGCGAACACAGTGCACCGTTGTTCTTAACCTCGAGCTTCACCTTTGACGATGCCGAGATGGGTGCGGCCCTTTTCGCTGGGGAACAGCAGGGCAATCTCTACAGTAGATTTTCTAATCCCAATACCGACGAGTTTGCGCGCAAGCTAGCCACCTTAGAAGGCGCTGAGGCCGGAGTGGCGACGGCTTCTGGGATGAATGCGGTGTTCACCACCTTTGCGGCCTTGCTGCAAGCGGGAGACCACATCATTGCCGCTCGCGCCATTTTTGGGAACAGCACCTATATCTTGAATGAAATCCTTCCGAAATGGGGCATCACCTGCACCTTCGTGGATGCTAGAAACCCAGAGGAATGGGAGGCTGCTGTACAGTCTAACTCTAAGCTTGTGTTCTTCGAAACGCCGACGAATCCTACGCTGGATCTCATCGACTTGGAGTTCGTAGGTGCGCTTTGTAAGAAGCACGATCTCATCTACACAGTGGATAATTGTTTTGCAACACCTTATTTACAACGTCCAAGCGAATATGGGGCGGACCTCATCATTCATAGTGCGACGAAATGGATTGACGGTCAGGGCCGCGTACTAGGTGGAGCTATAGTTGGGAAGGCGCAATATGTAGATGCATGTTATGGATTTATTCGTCGCACGGGACCGTCCATGTCTCCGTTCAACGCATGGGTTTTGAGTAAGAGCTTAGAAACCTTAGCGGTACGTATGGATCGTCATTGTAGTAATGCTTTATCCTTCGCACAGGCATTGGAAAAGCATCCAGATGTGGAGCGCGTGATCTATCCTGGATTGCCATCACATCCGCAATATGCCTTGGCCCAAGCACAGATGGACGCCGGTGGCGGGATGGTTAGTGTGGTGGTCAAAGGAGGTATAGAGCGGGGAAGAGCCATTTTAAACGGTTTGAAAATATTTTCCTTGACGGCTAATCTAGGTGATGCAAGAAGCATTGCCACACATCCTGCTTCTACCACTCATTCTAAAACGCCCAAGCCCACGCGTGAGGCAGTTGGGATTACGGACGGTCTTTTACGCTTTAGCATCGGCTTGGAAACGGTTGCAGATTTGATTGAAGATTTTAACCAAGCGTGTCAATGAAAGCACACCAGTTAAATATTCCTGCTCTAACCCTTGAACGTGGCGCCGAGCTAAAGGATGTGGTGCTGCATTACCGTGTTAAAGGTGATTTGGTCAACGAGCCTGTGGTTTGGGTCTTTCATGCGCTGACGGCCAATGATGACCCCACAGATTGGTGGCCGGGATTGTTTGGGACAGATGGTCTATATGGCGAAGGTTATGCTGTAGTCTGTGCCAATGTACTGGGTTCACCCTATGGTTCGAGTAGCCCTGGTAATCATCCTTTGAGCGGGCAAGAATTCCCCATTGTAACGGTGAGAGATACAGTGAATGCCCAATTGTTATTGGCGCAACACCTCGGATTGAATCACATTCACACCCTCATTGGAGGAAGCTTTGGAGGCTACCAAGCCCTTGAATTTGCCATTGGGTTTGAAGGATCAGTCGAGCATTTGATCCTCTTGGCTACAGGAGCCGAAGAAATGCCTTGGAACAAAGCCATTCATGAGGCCCAGCGATTAGCCATGGAGGCAGATCCGACGCTTTGGACAGGTGACGGTTCGAAGGGGTTGCAGGCGGCTCGAGGCATAGGAATGTTGAATTA
>CAJXTR010000092.1 GCA_913060465.1 uncultured Cryomorphaceae bacterium
TTTGGTCAAGCAATTAGAGCTCACACATTTTAAAAACCATCGCGCGTCGAATTGGACCTTCAATCCTAAGGTCAATATCATTTCCGGGAATAACGGAAATGGTAAGACAAATGTGCTGGATGCCTTGCATTTCCTGAGTTTGACGAAAAGTTACCTCAACTTGACGGATGGCCAAACCATTACTCATGGAGAATCGATGGCACTGGTTAAGGCGAATATTGAGCGTAAGAGCAGCGTCCATTCTGTGGATTTAGGGTTGAAAAAAGGCCAAAAAAAGAAGATTCGTGTTGACGGGAAAGAGATTGAAAGGTTGGCGGATCACATCGGTTATTTGCCTGTTGTGATGATTTCTCCGATGGACCGTGATCTTATCATCGACGCTGCTGAGGTGCGCAGAAAGTGGATGGATACGACCATATCGCAAAGTAACAATAGCTATTTGCGCGCTTTGATGCAGTACAACAGAGCCTTGTCTCAGCGCAATACGACGTTGAAGTATTTCGCGTCAAATAGAACTTTTGATGCAGAGATGATTGCCTTGTACGACGACCAACTCATTGAATTCAGTGCGCAAATCCATCAAAGCAGGAGTGAATTTGTAGATGAGTTAACCCCGTTGCTTCAACAGTATTATGAAGTGCTCTCAGGCGGAAAAGAGGTCGTCGGAATTTCATACAAGAGTGCATTATTAGGCTCTGATATGGCCCAATTACTCGAGGAAAACCTCGAAAAGGATCGTGTATTGCAATACACTTCAGCAGGGCCCCATCGTGATGACTTGACCTTTAAGTTGGGTGAACATCCCATTAAAAAAATTGGGAGTCAAGGCCAGCAGAAAAGTTTCTTAATCGCGCTGAAATTGGCCCAATTCGAGGTGAGCAAACGTCACCTCAACATGCCGCCATTACTATTACTGGACGATATTTTTGATAAGTTGGACGAGGGTAGGGTAGCGAACCTTTTGCAGCTTGTGAATACCGAAGACTTTGGTCAAATCTTTATTACCGATACCCATCCTGAGCGCATGCTACAGTTGAGTGAAAATCTGAAGTTGAACCACACCACCTTTGAAATAGGCGACGATGGCGAAGTACAGACACTCTAATAACGAGCAAAACATGAGCGAGGCCTTGTCGCTGTTCTTAGAACGCTATAGGTTGCGCCGAGGCTTTGACGATACGCTGGTGCTCAACGCTTGGGATGAAGTTTTAGGGCCATCTATCACACGTCAAACAGCTTCCAAACGACTGCAAAACAAAGTACTTATCATTCAATTGGATTCTGCCGTTGTTCGCAAAGAGTTGTTGATGGTAAAATCGAAGATCATCAGCTCAATCAACGAGCACGTGGGTCGCGAGGCCATTACTGACCTGCATTTATTCTAATCTTCCAAGAGGTCGGGGCGACGTTGTTTCGTGCGCTCGTAAGCCTGTTCTTCTCGCCAAATGTCGATGGCCTTTGTATTGCCGCTCAACAAAATGTCGGGCACCTTGTGACCACGAAAATCTTCAGGTCGCGTATATACCGGTGGGGCAAGGAGGTCGTCTTGAAAACTATCGGTTAATGCTGAGGTTTCGTCGTTAAGCACTCCAGGGATTAATCGGATCACAGCATCTGTAATTACAGCCGCTGCGAGCTCTCCACCGGAAAGTACATAGTCCCCAATACTGAATTCATGGGTTACCCAATGGTCGCGTACACGTTGGTCAATGCCTTTGTAATGCCCGCAAATTATAATCATGTTGCCCAGCATGCTCAGCCCGTTGGCATCGCGCTGGTCAAATCTCTTCCCGTCAGGAGTCATGTAGAGAACGGCATCATAATCACGTTCGCTTTGTAGTTTTTCGATGCATGCTACTATGGGTTCACATTGCATGACCATTCCGGCACCTCCACCGTATTGATAATCATCTACCTGCTGGTGTTTACCTGCCCCAAATTCACGGAGTTGGTGGCAATGCACCTCGGCAATGCCTTTGTCCGCAGCACGTTTGAGAATGCTGTGTGAAAAGGGACCCTCGAGGAGTTCCGGCATTACGGTGATGATGTCGATGCGCACGTTTTATTTTTTTAGTCCAATTTCAACTAAGCGCTCGTCCAAGTATTCACCAGCGGTAATGTCGTCAAAGGCCTTAGGGCGGCTGTCGCTAATACATTGCGCCAATGCGTTTAGTGGCATTTTACCCACAGGGTGCAAGAAGAATGGAATGCTGTAACGTGGCGATCCCCATTTCTCTTTTGGAGGATTAACCACTCGGTGCGTCGTAGACTTCAAGCATCCATTGGTTAAGCGCTGTAGCATATCGCCCACATTAACTACCAAGGCACCTGGAATGGCGGTAATGCCGACCCATTGGCCTTGTTTATTTAAAACCTCAAGGCCTTCGGCGCTTGCACCCATTAAGAGGGTGATGAGGTTGATATCTTCATGTTGTCCTGCGCGAACACTATCCCCCGGATCTTCCGTAATAGGTGGGTAGTGAATGGCACGTAGGATACTGTTTCCTCCTTTGACCCAAGGCTGAAAATAATCTGGCTTTAGGTCTAGGAAGGTGGCAATAGCAGCCAACATTTCAAGTCCAATACTTTCGAGTTGCTGATAGGCTTGGACGAAAGTAGGTGCGAGCTCAGGACGCTCCGCCACTGTAACATTATCGTGATATTCTGGTCCATTGTACGCAGGTTCGGGTTGTCCCACCTGCCAGAATTCTTTCAAATCTTTTGCTTCGATGCCTTTCGCATGTTCACGTCCAAAACTGGTGTAGCCACGCTGACCTGCCAACGAAGTGATTTCATACGAACGTTTGGTTGCCGTATCAAGGCTGAAAAATGCTTCGACTTCGGCGTAGAGTTTCGCCTGCATTTCGTCACTAAAACCATGGTTTTGAATAGTGACGAAACCAATGTCGGTATATGCTTTTCCAAGGTCTGCAGCGAACTGCTTACGTTGGTCTTCGGTGCCCTTGGTCCAATGGGCGAGATCTAAAGTTGGTATTAAAGCCATGTCCCTGCGATTAGGTTAACATCTACAAAAATAACTACCTTTTGGCAGTCATTTGAATGACCATCTATCACTCTAAGACAAGTTATGAACCACCTACCCAAAGAAGCCGCGTTATTGGACGATTTTTTGCGCGCTCGGGCCATCGAAGAGAAAATGCTCATCTACTTGCGCCAAGGCAAGATTTCCAAGTGGTTTAGCTCTTTTGGACAAGAAGCGCTTAGCGTGGCAGCTACACATGCTTTAGCGAGCGACGAATACATCTGTACCATGCACCGCAACTTGGGCGTTTTTATCGCTCGGGAAGTTCCGTTGTTGCGACTTTTTGCCCAATTTCAAGGCAAGCCAGAAGGCTTTACCAAAGGCCGCGATCGTAGCTTTCATTTTGGGAGCCAAGAGCATCACATTGTTGGTATGATCAGCCACCTTGGTGCGCAGTTGGGATTGGCCTGTGGTTTAGCGTTGCGTGAGAAGTTGGAAGGCACCGGAAAATGTGTTTTAGCCTTTACGGGTGATGGCGCGACTTCACAAGGTGATTTTCATGAGGCTTTGAATGTTGCAGCGGTTTGGGACCTACCTGTTGTATTCGTTGTTGAACGCAACTACTGGGGACTCAGCACTCCTGAAGAACAACAATTTGTTTTTAAATCCTTCCTAGATAAAGGACCTGCATACGGTATGGAGGCCCGTTCTTTCAATGCCAATGATTTACATGAAGGAGGTAAGGCCTTTGCGGAGGCGGCCGATTTTGCTCGGACGCAGCAAAAACCTATCCTGTTGGAGGCACGAACGTTCCGCATTCGCGGTCACGAAGAAGCCAGCGGCACCAAATATTATCCCGAGGGGATGATCGATGCTGCAATGGAGGAGGAACCCATGGCATTGATCAGGAAGGATCTCGAATCTTGGGGATTGACTGAAAAGGAATTGGATGCGAAAATGGACCAATTCAAAAGTGACGTCGATGAAGCCTTTCATGCGGCATTAGCCTTGGACGGACCCGAATACGATAAGGAAGCGTCTGAGCGTGATTTGTATGCGCCGTCAAATGTGCCTGTCTGGAATGGTTCAGCATCGCGTGAAATGCGCATGATTGATGCCATACACGACGCTTTGGGTGAAGCACTCAAGCAATGGCCAGATCTCGTTCTCATGGGCCAAGATATTGGTGCGTATGGTGGCGTGTTTAAAGCAACAGAGGGATATACTGAAACTTTTGGTGAGGAGCGCGTGCGCAACACACCGCTGTGTGAGAGTGCCATCGTTGGATCTGCCATAGGCTATGCCATTTCAGGTGGAAAGGCCATGATGGAGATGCAGTTCTCAGATTTTGTAAGTACCGGATTCAATCAGATTGTAAATAATGCAGCAAAGCTCCATTGGCGTTGGGGTCAGGCGGTGGATGTGGTCATCCGAATGCCGACAGGCGCGGGCGTGGCCGCAGGGCCTTTCCATTCGCAAAGTACCGAGGCATGGTTTACACATACCCCGGGTTTAAAAGTGGTTTATCCTGCCTATCCAAATGAGGCTAAGGCACTGCTCTTGGCCAGCTTTGCTGATCCAAACCCTGTGATGTTCTTTGAGCACAAAGCACTATATCGAACGCTGAAGGAAGGAGTTCCTGAGGGTCTGGTGAGTATGCCTTTGGGCAAAGGTTCAGTGGTTAGCCAAGGGTCGGACTTGACCATAATCACCTACGGTATGGGTGTACATTGGGCATTAGAAGCAGTTGAAGCTATGGGACTGGAAGGCCGCGTGGAGGTATTTAACCTAAGGACATTGGTGCCATTGGATTTTGAAGGTGTGGCCCAAAGTGTAGGCAAGACCGGAAAGGTTATTGTGCTTCAGGAAGATGTAGCAGTCGGCGGGTTTGGTGAACACATCGTTACACGTATTACCAAAGAATGTTGGGAATCATTGGATGGTCCTGTTACACTGGTTGCTTCGGATCCGACGCCGGTGCCTTTCCATCAGGATTTGGAGGTAGGGTATTTGGCCAAGAGCAAGCTAAATGCTACCATCGAAGACCTTCTGAGTTACTAAAGAAAAAATTTCTGACAAATAAAAACCCCCCGCGGCAGCGCCGCGGGGGGTTCTTTTTGTGCTCAAAAAATTGGCTTACTCCACGATCAATTTCTTGGTGATGCTGAAATCACCTGATTGAACTGTGTAGAAGTACACGCCTGAAGCGAAGTTTGTAGCATCCAACGTGTGGATGTGACGGCCTTCGTTCAAGATGCCTAAGTCTTCGTTGAGAACCAAACGACCGGTGAGGTCAACGATACTCAAGTTGAACTGAGCTGGCTGTGCAGCTTCAATCGCAATCTTAGTCAATGCGTCGGTTGGGTTCGGGTAGTTTTGGCTTACACTAAAGTTGTTAAGCTCCATTTCTTCCAAACCAACATTATTTGGGTAAGGCTGACCTAGGTAGTAGAAATCGATAGGATTCAATACGCTGAATGAACCGAAGTCTTCGATAGGGCTGTAAGTCATGTGCAATTGGTGTGTTCCATCGCCGTTGTCGAAAGCCCAATCGGCCACGTTACCCCAAGTTGCATCACCGTAAGTTCCCATAACAGTCATAGGACCTTCCAATGAATCACCATCTACGTTGTAACCTTGACATCTCCAATCTGGGAACTGGTTATCAGTAGTACCGCTTGCGAAAGTGGTATCCGTTTCGAACCAAGAGAAGAACATCATGTCGCGATCAGCATTCATACTGATGTATGGACGGTTCGCTTCTGGTACAGGGCCGTTCGTAGCGTCGAAGTCGTAGCTGAAGGTAAACACCTGAGAAATGATGTTACACTCCCAAGTCAATCCACCGTCTGTGGTAAAGATGTCTACCAACAAGTTCACGCCAGGGAAGTATGTGAAATCACCAGCTGTAGTACCACCTGTTGGTGTAGTACCCGTACCTGGGAATACGTGAACGAACATGTGTGGGTTACCGTTTACATCTACGGCTAAATCATGACCACGAGTAGAAGAGGTCAAGTGACCGATGTCCCAACCGCCAGTGATCATATCGAAGATGTCTACCAAGCTGTCGCCAGAACCATTATCTACTAAAAGATCCATGTTTGGTCCCATAGCTGCACTCCAAGTTGATCCACCATCCGTGGTCTTAATTAAATACGGGTGGATTACTTTATCAGGTGCAATGGTGCTATCGTACGCTTCAATACTTACGTAACCGGTAGTTTTGTTTGCTGCAAAGAATACTTTACCGTCTCCATAGATCTTGCCATTTGCCGCCTCATTAGTAACGGGTAGGTAAGCTTTGTGCTCTGTGTAGGTCATAGAATCTGTTGTCCAGTCCATAGTACCTTTCCAGATGATAGCAGTATCTGTGTACTCGCTTACATCGTAGTTTGGATGGTCGAATGAAAGACCCCAGAATGTACCGCCGTCCACGTACGAATTCTCAAGTGTCAAGTGACCACCTGTAGTATCGACAGACATGTTAGTTGTGGTATTGTCCATTTTATGGGTTCCCATCAATGC
>CAJXTR010000093.1 GCA_913060465.1 uncultured Cryomorphaceae bacterium
TTCAAAGTGGTTAAAATCAACCACGAATTCAAAAACGTTGTTGTTTCTCACAAGGCTCTTATTGAAGCAGATCTTGAAGAACAGAAAAAAGAAATCATCTCTAAACTTGAGAAAGGTCAAGTATTGGAGGGTGTGGTTAAAAACATCACTTCTTACGGGGTATTCATCGACTTGGGCGGTGTAGATGGTTTGGTACACATCACTGATTTGAGCTGGAGCCGTATCAACCACCCATCAGAGGTAGTTGAATTGGATCAGAAAATCAACGTGGTTATCCTTGACTTTGATGAGGGTAAAACACGTATCCAATTAGGTCTTAAGCAACTAGAGAAGCACCCATGGGATGCATTGGATGCTAACGTAGCAGTAGGCGATACCGTAAAAGGTAAAGTAGTTGTCTTGGCTGATTACGGTGCATTCGTAGAAATTCTTCCAGGTGTTGAAGGTTTGATTCACGTTAGTGAGATGAGCTGGTCTGCACACTTGCGTAGCGCTGGTGATTTCATGAAAGTAGGTGATGAAGTTGAAGCTCAAGTATTGACATTAGATCGTGAAGAGCGTAAGATGAGCTTGGGTATCAAGCAAATGACGACTGATCCATGGACTGATATTACAACCAAGTACCCACAAGGTTCTCAGCACAAAGGAACAGTACGTAACTTCACTAACTTCGGTATCTTCCTAGAGCTTGAAGAAGGAATTGATGGTTTGATCCACATTTCAGACTTGAGCTGGACTAAGAAAATCAAGCACCCATCAGAATTCACTTCTATCGGTGCAACCCTAGAAGTAGTTGTTCTTGATATCGACGCTGAAAACCGTCGCTTGAGCTTGGGTCACAAGCAACTCGAAAACAACCCATGGGATGATTATGCTACTGTGTTTGAAGTAGGTTCTACGCACACTGGTACCATGGTTAACTCTGGTGATAAAGGTGGTGATGTAAGCTTTGCTAACTTCGAAGGAGTTGAGGCTTACTGTCCAGCACGTCACATTACTAAAGAAGATGGCGGTAAACTTGAAAAAGGCGAAACTGCTGAATTCAAGGTGATCGAATTCAACAAAGACAACCGTCGTATTGTAGTATCTCACGTAGGTACTTACAAAGAGGTTGAAGTGAAGAAAGGTCGTTCAGCATCTTCTAATAAAGGTGGTAACGTGGTAACATCAAGCACTACTGTAGAGCGTTCTACAATGGGTGATCTAGATGCACTTGCTGCTTTGAAAGAGCAAATGGAAAACGATAACAAGTAATTGTTTTCGTCTTTTGATACAAGAATCCCCGGGCCTGCGGCCCGGGGATTTTTTTTGCCCGCTGCCCGCGGGGTCGCGCTAGTGTTGTAAATTCGGGATATGAGAATTGGAGAAATTATAGCGAAGTTGGAGCAATGGGCTCCTCCTTATTTGCAAGAATCTTACGACAACAGTGGCCTTATCGTAGGGAATCCCTCATGGGAGACTTCAGGGGTATTGGTTGCTCTGGATTGCCTCGAGAGCGTAGTAGATGAAGCTATAGCGAAGAAGGTAAACCTTATCGTTGCGCATCACCCGATCGTTTTTTCTGGGTTGAAGCGCTTTAATGGTCGCTCTTATATTGAGCGTGTGGTCATGAAGGCCATCAAGCATGATATTGCCATTTATGCCATCCACACGAATCTTGACAACGTTCTCTGGGGCGTGAATGCTAAGATTATGGAGTTGCTAGGCATTGAAGAATTCAAGATTCTTCAGCCAATGAAAAATACCTTACTTAAGTTTCAGGTATATGTGCCAGAGGCAGATGCAACCAAGGTTGCGGAAGCTGTTTATGCCGCGGGCGGAGGTAAGGTCAGCGCTTACGAGGAATGTAGCTTTACCACTTCTGGTATAGGAACCTTCAAACCTACTGAAGGAACAAATCCCACTATAGGAGCGATCGGAGTACGCGAAAGCGTTGCTGAGGTTAAGATGGAGTTTATGGTTCCTGCCTTTGCGAAGTTTGCCGTCGAAAGTGCGGCTAGAACTGCGCATCCATATGAAGAAATGGCGCATGAGTGGATTTCAGTCGAAAATCTAGCGACAGAATTTGGAGCCGGTGCTTATGGTATCTTAGACCAGTCTATAGATTTTGAAGCCTTCTTGAAGCAAGTTAAAAAGGCCTTTGGCACAACTATTAAGTATACTGCGCCAGCAGGTAAAACGGTACAAAAAGTCGCCGTGTGTGGTGGATCAGGAAGTTTTTTATTGGGTGCTGCCATGTCGGCTGGTGCTGATGTTTTTATCACCGCAGATTACAAATACCACCAATTCTTTGATGCTGAAGGAAAAATTAGCATCCTTGATGTGGGACATTTTGAAAGTGAGCAGTTTACAATCAACTTAATTGCTGACTTCATTGAGAAAAATTTCCCTAAATTTGCGGTTCTCAAAACTGAGGTCAACACAAATCCTATACAGTACTATTAGTATGGCTAAGAAGGCGAAAGAATTAAGCGTAGAAGATAAACTAAGAGCTCTTTACGATTTGCAGATCATCGATCGTCGCATCGACGAAATTCGTGCGTTGCGCGGTGAGCTTCCATTGGAAGTTGAAGATTTGGAAAACGAGGTTGCTGGTTTAGAAACTCGCATGGAGAAAGTCAACAGCGAGATTGCAGATCTTGAGGCTGATATCAATGATAAAACAAACCTTAAGGCTGAGTGTGCTGAGAAGATCTTGAAGTACACAAAAGATCAGGAGCAGGTGCGCAACAACCGTGAGTTTGAAGCCATCGCTAAGGAAATTGAATACCAAGAGCTTGAGATTGAATTGGCTGATAAGCGCATTCGCGAGTACAGCGCAAAAATCGAAGCGAAGAAAGAGGTGAACGCAGCAAGCGCAGAGCGTTTGGAAGAGCGTAAGACACACTTGAAGCATAAAGTAGCTGAGTTGGATAGCATTATGGCTGAAACTCAGAAAGAGGAAGATTTGCTTCTCGCGAAAAGCGAAGAAACAAAGGCGACCATCGAGGACCGCTTGGTAAAAGCATACGATCGCATCCGTAGCGCAACTAAGAATAAGTTGGCAGTAGTGAGTGTGGAGCGTGGTGCATCTGCGGGTTCATTCTTCGTTATCCCTCCACAGCGCCAGATGGAGCTTGCTCAGCGTAAGAAAATCATGATCGATGAGCACAGTGGTCGTATTCTAGTTGATCCATTATTGGCTCAAGAAGAAGAGGAGAAAATGCAAGAAATGATCGCTGGTTGGTTGAAATAAGCCGCGAAGCGAAATTCATAGAATTAAAAAACCCGCGCCGAAGGCGCGGGTTTTTTTTGATCTGTCTTGTCCTGAAAAAAGTTCAAAGGAATAGTCCCTAGTAATCTCACAGGCCGCGCATCACTCGAGCTCATGGCGAGCAGCATCTTCTACTTCGTACAGATGTAGAGCATCTCGCGTTTAGGTAGCGCATATTTCTCAAAGAAGCCTTCTGGGAGCTCTTTTTGCGCATCAAAAACAGTGACTTTGAAACCTGCAGCTTTCAACCGTTCTGGGTAATCTTGTCCATAAAGGCGAACATGGTCGTACTGACGGAATCTTCTCTCACGTTCTGCGGGGTCCTTGATAGTGGGATCCTCGTCGGTTTTTTCGTAATCCGGATCGAGGGGAACCTGCATAATCGCTAAACCACCGGGTTTAAGGATACGGCACAATTCGCTCATAGCTTGGTGATCACTATCTACATGCTCAAGAACATGGTTACAGAAAATAGTATCGTAGGTGTTGTCTTCGATAGGAATGTTTTGGACATCAAAGCGAAGATCTGCTAAAGGTGAAAATAGATCTGCTGTTGTGTAGTCCAGGTGCTTCATCTTGCGGAATCTACCGTAGAAACATTGTTCTGGAGCAATGTGTAGCAGCTTTTGCGGACGAGTAAGGAAATCAGTGTAGTCTTTGAGGTAGAGCCATAATAATCGGTGACGTTCAAGGCTGTTGGTGCCTGGACACAGTGCGTTGTCGCGTTGATTATTTCCGTAGCCGTAAGGGAAGAATCTTGAATAGCCTCTGCCGTCGATCGGGTCAACAAATTTGTTCCCTTTAAAGATTACCGGAGCCACCCATTGAACGAGATAACTTAATCTAATAAGTAGGGGGCGAGGCACTTTAGCAAGGGCCCATTTCATGATTCTTGCGATCATAGTGTTTCGTATTCTGCGGGCTCAAGGCCTAATGCGTCATAAATGTATTGGAAGGTACTCAAGATCTCCGGTTTTCCATCAACCACAGCAACATCGTGCTCGAAATGTGCGCTGTTTTTACCGTCTGCAGTTAAAATTGTCCAGCCATCAGGCAGTTGTTTGATGCGCTGTGTACCTAGATTGATCATGGGCTCGATGGCGATGACAAGTCCTTCTTGGATTTTCTTGCCTCGGCCACGTTTACCGTAATTTGGTACCTGAGGCTCTTCGTGCATTTGCTTTCCGAGGCCGTGGCCCACGAGTTCGCGAACAACACCATAACCTCGACTTTCTGTATATTCTTGAATAGCGGCGCCAATATCGCCAACGCGATTACCTGCTTTTACTTCGCGGATTCCAGCATACAATGAGGCTTTAGTATCCTCGAGTAATCGGGCCGTATCTGCATCAACTTCACCAATAGGGAACGTATAGGCGTGGTCGCCATAGAAACCATTCATAAGCACACCACAATCTACAGACATGATATCTCCCTCTTTCAGGGGCTCTTTACCAGGTATGCCGTGAACCACCTGAGCATTCGGCGACATGCATAAGGTGTTAGGGAAATCATACATGCCCAAGAATCCTGGAATGCCGCCATGGTCACGGATAAACTCTTCGGCTTTTTTATCCAGTTCTAGCGGAATAGCACCAGGTACTAACAGCGGTGCTAGCATCCCTAAAGTTTTGCTGACCAATTGTGCGCTTTCACGCATTAATTCTATTTCCTCAGCATTTTTGTATTTGATCATGCTCTAGGTTTCAAAAGGTTTAGTCCCGTCATTTCAGCCGGTTGTGCAACCCCCATCAACGCTAGAAGCGTAGGGGCGATATCACCTAAGCGTCCTTCTTCAAGGGTGTATTCTTCCGAACTACTACCAACTAACCAACAAGGAACTACGGTGGTGGTATGAGCCGTATTGGGTGAGCCATCTTCATTGACCATGCAATCGGCGTTTCCGTGATCTGCTAGAATGATGAATTGGGTATCTGTTTTCAACCCAGCTTCAACGACATCTTTTAAACACGAATCGACAGTCTCGCATGCTTTAATAGCAGCTTCCATAACACCTGTATGACCTACCATATCAGGGTTAGCAAAGTTCAAGCAAACGAAGTCGGTTAGGCCTTCTTCTAACTTCGGTACGATAGCATCGCGAATATCACCAGCGCTCATTTCTGGCTGAAGGTCATAGGTAGCCACCTTGGGAGATGGACATAAAAGACGACTTTCACCTTCAAATGGTTTTTCTCGACCGCCTGAGAAGAAGAAGGTTACGTGCGGGTATTTTTCGGTTTCTGCAATGCGGATTTGCGTTTTGCCCGCTGCTTCTAATACTTCACCAATAGTATTGCTTAGGTTGTCTTTACGGAATACTACATTGATGTTCTTAAACGTTTCATCGTAGCTCGTCATGGTGGTGTAATGCAACTGGAGGGCATGCATGTTTTGCTCGTGGAAATCTTGCTGCGTCAGTGCTTGGGTAATTTCACGACCACGGTCTGTACGGAAGTTGAACATGATTACTACATCATTCTCTTCAATTTTCGCAACGGGTTGCCCTAAGTGATTCACGCATACATGCGGTTCCATGAACTCATCTGTAATACCGGCCTCATAGCTAGCTTGTACAGCAGCCAATGGATCTAAAGTTGTCGCACCCTCGTTGTTTACCATACAGTGGTAGGCTTTTGCAACTCTTTCCCAGCGTTGGTCACGATCCATTGCGTAGTAACGGCCTACGAATGTCGCCAAGGTTCCAGTAGTTTGTGCCATATGGTCGGTTAGGTCTGTTAAGAATCCCAAACCGCTTTGAGGGTCGCAATCACGACCGTCCATAAAAGCATGAACATATACATCTTGAAAAGCTTCAGCAAACAGCCAGCTACATAGGGCTTTTGCATGATTGATGTGCGCGTGCACACCGCCGTCACTTACGAGCCCTAGTAAATGAATTTTACTTCCGTTCGCTTTGGCGTGGTTTAGCGCTGCCTGAAGCGTGGGGTCATCAGCAAAGTCTCCGTTTTCAGCAGCCAAGTTGATTTTAACCAAATCTTGATAGACTACGCGGCCAGCACCGAGGTTCATGTGGCCTACTTCAGAATTTCCCATTTGACCATCAGGTAGACCTACATCTAGTCCAGAGGTTTTGATCCAAGTTTGTGGGTAGTTCTTGTAGAGGCTATCTACAAAAGGTGTATTGGCCTTATCGATGGCACTTACTTCAGGATTATCGGCGCGTCCCCATCCGTCGAGGACGATCAATGCTGTCTT
>CAJXTR010000094.1 GCA_913060465.1 uncultured Cryomorphaceae bacterium
GTGAACCTTTTGGCTCCTGGATCTACTCCAATGAGCAACTTGATGTTCTTGACGTTCTTCATCAACAGCATCAAAGCGGTATACCGTCATGCAGATTTGATCCGCGCATCTATCGGTTCAGCAGGTAACGAGCACCGCTTGGGTGCGAATGAAGCGCCTCCAGCCATTATTTCTGTGTTTATTGGTCAGCAGTTGAGTGCTGTTTTGGACCAATTGGAAAATATCGAAGGTGGTAAAATGACACCGGAAGAGAAGACCGATTTGAAATTGAACGTAGTAGGTAAGATTCCAGATGTATTGCTTGACAATACAGACCGAAACCGTACTTCACCTTTTGCCTTTACAGGTAATAAGTTTGAATTGCGTGCGGCTGGTTCTGCTTCAAACTGTGCACAGCCAATGACTGTATTGAATGCAGCGATGGCAGAGCAATTGATTGAATTCAAAGCGGATGTTGATGCGCTAATCGAAAAAGACGGCTTGAAGAAAGACGAAGCTATTTTTAGTGTATTGAAGCGTTACATTACTGAGAGTAAGGCGATTCGCTTCGAAGGTGATGGGTATGGAGATGCTTGGAAGGAAGAAGCCGCGAAGCGTGGCTTGAACAATGAGCCGTCAACGCCTCGTGCACTTGATGCTTATGTCAGCGAACAGACATTAAGTATGTTCGAATCTATGGGCGTAATGAGCCATCGTGAGGCAGAAGCACGTCACGAGATTTTGCTCGAGTCGTACTTCATGAAGATTCAAATCGAATCACGTGTTCTTGGTGACTTGGCAGGGAATCACATCGTTCCAACAGCGATCAAATACCAAAATACCCTTATTGACAACGTACAGCGCCTGAAAGAAATCATGGATGCTGAAACCTTCAATAGCGTAGCTAAGGAACAATTGGAAATGATTAAAGACATCAGTGCTCGCATTTCAAAAATCCTTGCTTCAAAAGAGGCGATGATCCAAGAGCGCAAGAAGGCAAATGCCATGGACGATGTTCGTGAGAAAGCCATTGCTTACTACGATAACGTGAAGCCATATTTTGATATCATTCGCTACGAAAGTGATAAGCTTGAGTTAATGATTGACGATGAACAATGGCCGTTGCCGAAGTTCCGTGAAATGCTATTCACGAGATAATTTGATTTTTTTTCAAATGCTATAGAGAGAAACCCCGCCCGCGCGGGGTTTCTTTTTTGTTTTTGACTATATTGGGGGACGCTTAAACACTAGAGAAACGTTTCCAATGCAAAAACGCATCTTACGTAACTGGACCTTTATCCTAGCTTGTCTACCCATTGCAGCCATCGCTCAAGATGCAGCAATAGAAGAGGTTGAAATAGAACCGCATAAGCTTACAGTAAAGGCAGACGAATATTTTGACGCCAAAGAATACACGGTCGCTTTAGAGGTGTACTCAAAGGCCCTATCAAAAGAAAAATCAAGAGAAGAAAAGCAACGAATCGCCTTCAATATGGCGGAATGTTACCGCTACACTGGCGAATGCAAACGCGCATCAAGCTATTACCAACGTGCAGATAAAATGGGCTACGGCGCTGCTGCATTATTCGGCTATGCTGAAATGTTGCAATGCGAAGGCGAATATGAAGATGCCATAGTTGCCTACGAAGCATACAAAAAGCTTGTTCCTTCAGATGCACGTGCTGACAAGGGTATTGAATCTTGTCAGAAAGCCGCAAACTGGCTAGTGCAAGGTTCACTATTCGCCTTGGACAATGCGAAGGACTTGAACTCGAAAAAATCAGATTACGCAATCTCATATGCCGGTAAGCGTGGCAAAGAGGATTTGACGTTAATGATTTCGTCCATGCGCGACGATGCTACCGGCCGTAAGGAAGACGGGTGGTTGGGTCAGCGTTTTTCGGATATCTACGTGATTGAAGGTGAGCGCGCTAAGAAAAAGAAAAAGAAGCGTGGACAAGAGGCTAATGCCAACGATGAAATTAAGTGGGGTGAGCTCGAGCCTTTGAGTGATGTAATCAATACGAAAGATCACGAAGGTGTTGTAACCTTTGACTCACGCGGTAAAACCATGTACTTCACGAAATGTATGAAGGTGAAGAACGTCAAATTAGGTTGTGCCATTTATACAACAAAGTTAATTGGGCAAGATTGGGCAAATCCAGAGCCAGTGGTTATTGCGTTAGACAGTGGTGCTTCAGTAGGGCATCCTGCATTGAGTCCAGACGATAACATCCTCTACTTTGCTGGAGAGATCAATGGCGGTAAAGGCGGTAAAGATATTTATATGACGACCTACGACCGTAGAGCCCGTCAATGGAATGCACCGACAAACTTAAATATCAATACTCGTGGTGACGAATTGTATCCATATGCTCATGGCGATGGCTACTTATATTTCTCGTCAAACGGCCACGTAGGTATGGGAGGGTTCGATTGTTTCCGAGTAAAATTGGACGAAAATGGAATGCCTGTAGGTGATGTCGAAAACATGCTGAGTCCAGTGAATTCTGAAGCTGATGATATTGCTTTGCGTTGGGTTCCAGGTAAGACTACGGAAAAAGGATTCGTTATCTCAAACCGTAAGGGTACTCGTGGAGAGCATGATATCTGGCATGTGACTGAATGGACTAAGGAGTTTGAGGTCGCAGGAACCGTTGTAAGCTCTAAAAATGGCAAAGCCTTGAGTGAAGTGACCATCGAAGTAAGCGATAAAGAAGGCAATTCTTTTACCATTACAACCGATGCCAATGGACGTTTTACTATTGATAGAGGTACACTTGAAGAAGATAAAAGTTACAAGCTAAACTTGAGCCGCAAGCGTTTCCTAACGGCTGTAGGTGATGTAAGTACTAAAGGATTAGCCTTGAGTGATTACAGCCCTATCAAAGAAGAACGTGCCTATGTGAAGTCGTATTCACTCAAGCTGGAAATGGATCCAATCGAAATCCCTATTGTACTTCCAAACGTTTTCTTCGATTTGGCGAAATGGGACTTACGTGATGAGAGTAAAGTTGCTCTTGATACGGTGTACAACATTTTGCAGCGCAACCCAACCATTACCATTGGCCTGCGTTCACACACGGATTACCGTGATACGGATGCGAAGAACCAAGAACTTTCTCAGAAGCGTGCACAAAGCTGTGTGGACTACTTGATTGAGAAAGGAATTCCAGTTGAGCGTCTAACTGCTGTAGGTATGGGCGAGGGCGAGCCTTTTGAAATTCCTCAGAATTACGCAGGGCTCGGAAGCGACTTATTTGAGGCTGGAGATAAATTAACGGAAACCTTTATTAAGCGTTTGGCGGCTGCTGACCAAGAGGTAGCGAACCAAATCAACCGTCGTACCGACTTCAAGGTTCTGAGCGATGATTATGTGCCGAGTGCAGGTGTAGCAACCGACGAAGGTGATGCAACGGGTGGAAAAGCTAAGCCGAAGAAGGATGAGAACCCAATCGGCCAAACATTGACACTAGGGCCTAAAGATCGTTCATTAGGAAAAATTGCTATGAACAACGGTATGAACGTGGTCGAATTGAAAAAACTTAATGGTGGATTACGTGGCGCTCGTCCTATGCCAGGAATGGTAATTAAAATCACCAAAAACGGAGATTATACCGATTTTGACGAGTCGCATTACCAAGTACAACGTGGTGATAAGATTAATACTATAGCCAAGAAGAATGGTTTGAGCTCGAGAGACCTCAAGCAGCTGAATGGCTTTAAAAATGATAATGACTTGATTGTTGGGTCTTGGATTCAAATTAAGTAGAGTTTAAATGAATATTTGAAAGCGCGCACGGGTCTCCCGTGCGCGCTTTCTCATTATTTTTGCAGCATGAATACACCATCATCGGACCGTTATGCAGGTCGTGGCGTTAGCGCCCAGAAAGAAGACGTACACAACGCAATCAAGAACATTGATAAGGGCTTGTTCCCTAAGGCTTTCTGTAAGATTGTTCCAGATTATCTCACTGGCGACGAGGAATATTGTTTAGTCATGCATGCCGATGGAGCAGGAACCAAGAGTTCGTTAGCCTACATGTATTGGAAGGAAACAGGTGATGTGAGTGTTTGGAAGGGTATCGCTCAAGATGCGTTAATCATGAACATAGATGACCTTCTGTGTGTCGGTGCGACGGAGAACATCATGCTTAGCTCGACCATCGGCAGAAATAAAGGATTGATTACTGGTGAGGTCCTTGCTGCCATCATTGGAGGTACAGAGGAACTTATCGAAGAGTACAACAAGTTTGGTGTGAATATCCTTAGCACCGGTGGAGAGACTGCCGATGTGGGAGATTTGGTTCGAACCATTATCGTGGATAGCACGGTAGTAGCGCGAATGAAACGCTCGGACGTTATTGATAACGCCAACATCAAACCAGGAAATGTCATAGTAGGTTTAGCTAGTTATGGACAAGCCAATTATGAATCCGAATACAATGGTGGAATGGGGTCGAATGGATTGACCAGCGCTCGCCATGATGTGTTTGGAAAAGAATTGGCAGCGAAATATCCAGAAAGTTTTGATCCTGCTGTGCCGCAAGAGTTGGTGTATACAGGAACGAAGAGTTTAACCCAAGAAACTGACACACCTCTTGATGCAGGTAAACTTGTATTGAGTCCTACACGTACATATGCGCCTATAATTAAGGCAGTATTGGACAAGTACCGCAACCAGATTGAAGGGATGGTTCACTGTTCCGGTGGTGCGCAAACTAAGATTTTGCACTTCCTTCAAGAAGGGCATGTGATCAAGGATAATCTCTTCCCAGTTCCTCCTTTGTTCAAAATGATTCACGAGGAAAGTGGAACGGATTGGAAAGAGATGTATGAGGTGTTCAATATGGGCCACCGCATGGAATTGTATGTAGCTCCTGAATTGGCCGAGGATATTATCGCTATCTCAGAATCGTTTGGTGTAGCGGCGCAAATCGTGGGCCGAGTAGAGGCTGGGGAGGGTAAAAACCTAACCATCTCAAGTGAGTTTGGAACATTTGAATACAGCAAGTAATGCTAGAGAAGTTAAATGTCGTTTTTCAAAGATTTAATGAGGTAAATGATCTCATTATTCAGCCGGACATTATTTCGGATGGAAAACGCTATGTCTTGCTTAATAGAGAATACAAGAACCTTAAACCGTTGGTTGAGGCGCGTGAGCAGTTCATTGAAATGGATAGCCGTATTGCCGAAGCTAAGGCGGTGTTGAAAGAAGAATCGGACCCAGACTTTAAGGAAATGGCGAAGATGGAGCTCGAGGAATTGGAGCCCGCCTTCGAAGCACTCTTAGAAGAGATTAAGGTCTTGCTTATTCCTAGAGATCCCGAAGATGATAAGAATGCCTTGGTAGAAATTCGTCAAGGTGCCGGAGGTGATGAAGGTGCCATTTTTGCGGGTGATTTATTCCGTATGTACCAGCGCTATTGCGAGCAACGCGGTTGGGCAATGGATGTCATCACCGTAAATGAAGGAACGGCAGGCGGATTCAAGGAAGTTGCCTTCGAGGTAAGTGGTGAAGGTGTCTATGGAATTTTGAAATATGAGAGTGGTGTGCACCGCGTTCAGCGCGTGCCTGCTACAGAAAGTCAGGGCCGAGTGCACACTTCTGCGGCATCCGTTGTGGTGCTACCTGAAGCGGAGGATGTAGACGTTGACCTAGATATGAAAGATGTCAAGAAGGACACCTACCGTTCTCAAGGTGCGGGTGGTCAGCACGTAAATAAGACGGAAAGTGCGGTTCGTTTGACCCACTTGCCTACAGGATTGGTGGTGGAATGTCAAGACGGACGTTCACAGCACAAGAACTTTGAACAGGCATTGAAAGTATTGCGTTCAAGACTCTACGATCTTGAGTTTAAGAAAAAGCAAGAGGAGCAGGCGGCGCAGCGCAAAACGATGGTGAGCACGGGTGACCGTTCGGCCAAGATTCGTACCTATAATTATCCGCAGGGTAGGGTTACCGACCATAGAATAGGGTTGACCACTTACAATCTTGGGGACGTGATGAATGGCGATATTCAAAAATTTATTGATGAACTTCACATGGCAGAAAATGCTGAGAAGTTAAAAGAGGGGAGTACCTATTAATATGAATAAGGCAGCACTGGTAGAGCAGATCAAGAAAAAGCGCAGCGTATTGTGCGTTGGGTTGGATACGGATTTGAAAAAGATTCCAGCGCACTTGTTGAAGGAATCGGACCCTATTTTTGCCTTTAATAAGGCCGTCATAGATGCTACGGCGGAATATGCTGTTGCGTACAAACCCAATATTGCATTTTACGAGAGTTATGGTGTGAAAGGCTGGCAAAGCTTGGAGAAAACCATCAACTACTTAAATCAGAATTATCCCGAA
>CAJXTR010000095.1 GCA_913060465.1 uncultured Cryomorphaceae bacterium
GTGATACTGTACAGCAACATGAGCAACAACATGGGATGTTTTGGAGTAAGTACCTCGAAGGTCTTCTTCAAATAGACTAGTAGGTCAATAGCACGCTACCCCAAGTAAATCCAGCACCAAAGGCAGCTAAACAAACAGTATCTCCACGCTTCACGGCACCTTCATCCACGGCTTCGGATAAGGCGATGGCGATGGACGCTCCAGTAGTGTTACCGTATTTCTGAATGTTATTGAATACTTGGTCGTCACGAAGGCCCATGCGTTTTTGAATGAATTGGGCAATGCGGAGGTTCGCTTGGTGTGGAATCAAACAATCAATCTGATCGGGGGTCATGCCGTTCTTAGCCAAGGCCTCGCCAATGACTTCGCCGAAGCGCACTACGGCATTCTTAAAGACAAAGTTTCCGTTCATCTGTGGATAATGAATATCCGGATCTACCCCGTTCTCGAGTAGCTCGCCGATCCAGTGCTGGGTTCCGAAGCCCTTCATCGTAAGTTCTTCTTTATTCTTGCCCTCGCTATGCATGTGGCAACTCTTAATGCCGCTCTCGCCTTCCGAGGCTCTTGAAAGCACTACAGCACCCGCACCATCTCCAAAAATGACACTAACCCCTCGACCGCGTGTGGTTTTATCTAAGAATGGGCTTTGAAGCTCCGAAGCCACGACTAGCACATGCTCATACATGCCGGTTTGAACAAAAGCATTTCCCACGCTTAGGGCATAAATGAATCCTGAACAGGCGTTGCGTACGTCAGTAGCTCCAGCCGTATGGATGCCGAGGGCCTCTTGCACTTGGACTCCACATCCGGGAAAATAATAATCCGGTGAAATGGTCGCGAATACGATATGTCCAATATCTGTGGGTTCAAGACCTGCCGCCTCAATGGCCTTGCGGGCGGCTTTGATGCCCATGGTCGCTGCCGTGTTGCCATCACCTTCTTCGACCCAGCGACGTTCTTTGATGCCGGTCCTCTCTGTGATCCATTCATCATTTGTATCCATCAAGGTGCTTAGGTAATCATTGGTTATGACGCGTTCGGGAACGTAATGCCCTGTTCCGGAAATCTTGGCTGTATACATATGTTAGAGTGATTAGGTTGAATGTATAAGATAACGCAAAATTGGCACCCTAAGTTGACACCTTGTCACATTATTTCGTCCGATTCAATGATGGCATAAGAGTTGAACCATGCCGAGAAACCAAAACTACATACACAATGTCTAAAGGATCCATTAATGTAACCGCTCAGAACATCTTCCCTATCATCAAGAAGTTCTTGTACAGCGACCACGAAATCTTCCTAAGAGAGCTCGTTTCAAATGCTGTAGATGCGACGCAGAAGCTTAAAACCTTGACCAACCTAGGTGAGGCAAAAGGCGAATTGGGCGATTTGACCATTCATATCAAACTCGACAAAAAGGCAAAAACCTTAAGCATCATCGACCGTGGTATCGGGATGACGGCAGAAGAGATTGACAAATACATCAACCAGGTAGCCTTCTCTGGCGCGGAGGAATTCGTGAAAGAATATGAAGGTAAAATGGACGGTGCCGACCTTATCGGACATTTCGGTCTAGGGTTCTATTCTGCCTTCATGGTCGCTAAAAAGGTTGAAATCTTGACCAAATCTCACAAGGATGCCGCAGCAGTTCAGTGGATTTGTGAAGGAAATCCTGAGTTCGAATTAAATACCATCGACAAAGCGGATCGTGGTACTGAAATTAAACTTCACATTGCTGAGGACAGCGAGGACTTCCTCGAAGAAAGCAAGATCAACGAACTGCTCAGCAAATACGCGAAGTTCATGCCCGTTAGCATCCAATTCGGTGAAAAAGACGAGAGCTACAACGCTGCGGCAGAAGGTGAAGATGCAAAATGGGAAACCCGTAAAGTACCTAACGTAGTCAATAACCCGAACCCAGCTTGGGTACGCAAACCGGCCGACCTAACTGAAGAAGATTACAAGGCTTTCTACAAGGAGCTCTACCCAATGAGCTTTGAAGAGCCCCTCTTCAACATTCACCTGAACGTAGATTACCCATTCAATTTGACCGGCGTCCTCTACTTCCCGAAAATTAAGCCCAACGTAGAGCCGCAGCGCAACAAAATCCAATTGTTCCAAAAGCAAGTCTTCGTTACAGACAGCGTGGAAGGAATCGTGCCTGATTTCTTGACACTCCTTCACGGGGTGATCGACTCACCGGACATTCCATTGAACGTTAGCCGTTCTTACCTCCAAGCAGACGGTAATGTGAAGAAGATCTCTTCGCACATCACCAAGAAGGTTGCTGATAAGCTCGATGAAATGTTCCGCAAAGACCGCGAAGACTTCGAGGCCAAGTGGAACGATATGAAAATCATCATCGAATACGGAATGCTCACCGAAGAGAAATTCTTCGAGAAAGCGAAGAAATTCGCCATGTACGAAGATACCGACGGCAAGCTCCACACCTTTGAGGCCTACCTAGAATCCATCAAGGAGAACCAAACAGACAAAGACAAGAAAACCGTAGTGCTTTACGCCTCACACAAAGATGGCCAGCACAGCTACATCCAGAAGGCTAAAGCTAAAGGCTACAGCGTATTGCTCTTAGACTCTCCATTGACCAGTCATTTGCTTCAAAAACTTGAGCAAGAGCACGAAAACACCACTTTCGCCCGTGTGGACAGCGATTTGATCGACAACCTCATCAAGAAGGACGAAACACGTGTTGCGAAGCTGAGTGACAAACAGAAAGAGGAATTAAAAACACGCTTGGAATCTATCGTCCCAAAAGAGAAGTTCACCTTGAAACTCGAAGACATGGATTCTACTGAAGCGCCATTAATGATTACCGTTCCTGAATTCATGCGTCGCATGAAGGAGATGCAAATGACCGGCGGCGGTGGCATGATGGGTATGGGCGACTTCCCCGACATGTACGACCTCATCGTTAATGCGAACCACCCATTAGCTTCGAAAATCCTCGATACGGATGACGAAGAAGCACGTGGAACTGCTGTGAATCAAGCGCTTGACCTTGCTAAGCTCCAGCAAAACTTGCTTCACGGTGAAGAATTAACAGCCTTCATTGCGCGCTCTTACGAGATGCTCGGCAACGAATAAGTCTGTGAAATAAATTATGCATTGTCATAACAATGTCTAGGGGGCTCCGGCCCCCTTTTTGTATTTTTGGGGTTCACTCAAACCCATTAGCTACATGAGCACAGATGTTCTTGCCATTGCAACGAAAAATGCCACCCTGTGGACTTCTGAACTTTTTGATACTGAAACGCGCGCTGCGGCACAAGACATGCTTGATGCTGGCGGTGATGCTTTGATCGAACCTTTCTACAAGGACTTGGACTTTGGAACAGGTGGGATGCGCGGCATCATGGGCGTGGGGACGAATAGAATTAATCCCTACACGCTTGGTCTAGCCACGCAAGGATTGGCCGCATATGCTCAAGCACACTTCGAAGGCAAATCTTTGAAAGCAGCCATCGCTTACGATAGCCGCAACAACTCAAAGGCCTTTGCACGCAAAGTAGCAGAGGTCCTTAGCGCTAATGGCGTACATACCTACCTCTTCGAAGATTTACGCCCTACCCCAGAACTCAGTTTTAGCGTTCGCGAGTTGGGCTGTGATTTCGGTATTGTTTTAACCGCCTCACACAATCCAAAAGAATACAACGGGTACAAAGTATATTGGAACGACGGGGGCCAATTAGTCCCTCCACACGACAAAGCAGTCATTGAGAAAGTGCGTGCCACAAGCTTTGAAGATATCCGCTGGGATGCAAACGAAGCACTTATTGAGACTGTAGGTAGCGAACTCGATGAAAAATACACGGACATGATTGCAGGGTTGTCCCTGAGCAACGCCGGCAAAAACGACTTAAACATCGTTTTTACCGCATTGCACGGAACCTCTATCGTCAGTGTCCCTCCTGCCCTTGCTAAGGCTGGATTCACTAATGTACAACTGGTCGAAGCGCAAAGCACGCCGGACGGAAACTTCCCAACCGTGGCGAGCCCGAACCCAGAAGAAAGTGCTGCCCTCGCCATGGCTGTTGCTCAAGCAGAAGCTACCGGAGCTGATCTTGTCATCGGTTGTGATCCTGATACGGACCGTGTGGGTATTGCTGCCAATGATGGAACGGGCAAAATGCAACTGCTCAACGGAAACGATACCGCTGCACTTCTCGTCCACTATATCCTCGATGCATATAAGGAAAACGGCACCCTACCATCAAACGGCTTCACCGCTGCAACGGTAGTGACCACGGATCTCATTGCCGACATCTCCGCGGCCTATGGCGTGCCTTGTTACCGCTGTTTGACCGGATTCAAATGGATTGCAGATATCATCAATCACAAGCCAGCGGAGAAATTCCTCGTGGGTGGTGAAGAAAGCTACGGATACCTCATCGGAGATGCTGTACGCGATAAAGATGCCGTGGCTTCTGCAGTAATGATTGCAGAAATGGCCGCCAATGCAAAAGCTAAAGGCCGTACGGTATTACAACAACTTGAAGCCATCCACCGCGAGTTTGGTCAATACCAAGAGCGTTTAATTTCCATCACCAAGAAAGGCCGCTCAGGCGCCCAAGAGATTGCGGACATGATGACGGCACTGCGTAATGATCCTCCTAAAACCTTGGCTGGTTCACCGGTCATTATCGCTATCGACCACAGCAACTCTACTCAAACCGATCTGCGTACAGGAGCGACTTCTAGCACGGATCTTCCCGCTTCGAACGTATTGCAGTTCATCACGGAGGCTGGAGATAAGGTGAGTGCGCGTCCTTCAGGCACAGAGCCTAAAATCAAGTTCTACTTCAGTGTACGCACCACTACTGGCGAAAGCCATGCTGCGACCAAGGCTGAACTTGAAAGAAAGATTGATACCTTTATTGAGGAATTAAACCTCTAATTCAAACATGAAGAATTTCATCATCATAGGGGCCATTTCGATGGCCCTTTTTTCTTGCGGCAACTCAGAGCAAGTAGCATCGTATCACGTTGAAAGGTACCTAGGTGCATTGCGCTTGAACGATTCTGTTACCGTTATATTCAATGCTACGTATACCCCGGCTAAAGGAACACTAACCATTCAAAATGGCGTACACGAATCCTTTGACGTAGCCTTACATGGAGAAGATACCTTGCGCGGTACCTTCCCGGTCTTTGCTTCAGACCTATGGTTGGTCAAAACCGACAAGGGCTATGAAGGGATGTACTTCCGTACGGATGCTGAGAACTATGAAATACCGCTAACACTCGAAAGGCATGATTCTATTACCGTTACAGCAAGTGGTACAACAGAGGATGCCCTACCAGCAAACCAGTACTACATCATTAGAGATTATGGCAACGGCACGACCCGTCCAGCCTTGCTACAACTTGGTATCAAGGAAAATAAAATCGTCGGAACTATCGCCACTTCCACAGGTGATTTGAGATTCCTGACTGGAGAAAAAGTAGTCGATGAAGGCGGTTACCTACTCACTGGATTTGATGGCAGATTTATCAACAACGTAGAATTTGTAACCATCGGGGATTCCGTTTTCGGAAATGTATGGTCCGGAAAAACTGGCTACTACCGATTCAAAGGGGTTGCTGATGAAAATACCACGTTGGAAGATCCAGAGGAAATGTCAAAGCTGCGCGATGATTATACGCACATAGAATGGCATTTACCAGGACTTGATGGCGATACCGTTCACTTCGACAGCCGCACCGTTACTAAGCCTACCATCTTGGCCATTCAAGGTTCTTGGTGTCCAAACTGTATGGACGAAGGCCGAGTATTGGACATGTATTACCGTGAATTCGACGGAGCCATTGATGTCTATGGCTTGAGCTATGAATACAGTGGGACTTTAGAAAAAGCTACCGCTGCAGTGCAGAAAATGGAGCGCGATCTAGGAACCTCCTTTCCTATGGTCATTGCCACCTACGATCCTAAGCAAGACCGCAATGCCGTATTGCCGTTAGAACAGATTCGAAGCTACCCAACGTCTATTATGTTGGATCACGAGGGAAATGTGGTGAAGATCCATACTGGTTTTTACGGCCCCTCTACCAAAGAATACGAGGCTTACGTCAAAGAGACCCGAGAAGAATTGGAAGCATTGGTGGCTAA
>CAJXTR010000096.1 GCA_913060465.1 uncultured Cryomorphaceae bacterium
ATGGTACAGCCGTGTACAATGGCGTTGTGACCTATGCTCACGTTGTTGCCCACCGTCGTCGGGTATTTCTCGTAGGTGCAGTGCACCGTGGCGTTATCTTGAACGTTGACCTTGTGGCCAAAAGTGATGGCGTTGACATCGCCGCGGACAACGCTTCCAAACCAAAAACTACAGCCATCGCCGCAACTGAATTGGCCAATAATGGTGGCGTTTTCGGCTATAAAACAATCGGACCCGAAGGATGGAGTGTGGCCCAAAAGGGATTTAATAAGTGCCATGGCGCTGTATTTAAGGTTCTCTTTTCAAATGTACACTTTGCAGCATTTACCACGTACCTTTGCACCAACAAACAACCCCACATCATGGACATCAAGCGCGTACCGGTTAGCATTTATGCGGAAATGACCCCAAACCCTAAGGTCATGAAGTTCGTCAGCAACAAGATGTTGTTGCAAACGGATTCTGCGGAATTCAGAAACATCGAAGAAGCCAAGCCTTCTCCGCTCGCAACGAAATTGTTCCATTTTCCTTTTGTGAAGGAAGTATTCATTTCCGGCAATTACATCGCCATTGCGAAATACGATGTAGTGGAATGGGATGATGTGGCTCAGGAAGTTCGCATGTTCATCACTGAGTTTTTGCAAGACGGCGGTGTAGCCGTTCACGAAGACCAGCTCACTCCAGTACAGGAGAGTCCATCTGAGGAGGATGGGGCACCAGCTCTACGTCCAGAAGATCTTGGCGAAGTGGAACAGCGCATCGTGGATATCTTGGAAGAATACATTAAGCCTGCCGTCGCGCAGGACGGTGGCAACATCGCCTTCATGGGTTACAAAGACAAGATTGTTGAGGTTCAGCTTCAGGGTGCTTGTTCGGGTTGTCCTTCCTCGACCATGACCTTGAAAAATGGCATCCTCAGCATCTTACAAAAAATGCTGCCTACCCTTGTGGACGACGTCGTAGCTGTAAACGGATAGAAAAAATTTGACCCACATAAAAAAAAGGCGGCCCTGCGGGCCGCCTTTTTTGTGCAATATGCTTGAAAATTTTCGCCTTAAGCAGGTTGCATCCCCATCGTCTTAAGATGACGGAAGTGCCCTTTAATGGCGCCAATAGTTGTTCTGTATTCATTGTACGGCAACTGGAATTCAGCAGCTGTCTTACGAACGATCTCGGCAATTTTCGGGTAGTGCACGTGATTGATCGTCGGGAACAGGTGGTGCTCCACTTGGAAGTTCAATCCGCCCGTATACCACGTTACCAACCAATTCTTAGTGGCAAAGTTTGCCGTGGTTTTCAACTGGTGCTCTAAGATGCTTGTCTTCGCAACCTCTTCCTCTGTTGGGAATTCAGCTTTGTCAACAACGTGGGCTAATTGGAACGTAATGGACAAGATGAATCCAGCCATAACATGCATTACGAAGTTCCCCCATAGGACCATGTACCATGGCGCGCCCAATAGCATTGGTAAAACATAGAACACTGCAAAGTGGAATCCTTTACCTACGATAAGCTTAGTCCAAACCATGCCCAAGCTCTGGTCTTTTGCCTTGAACAAGTCCGATTTGTTGTAGTTGATGACTTGTTTGAAGTCCTTTTCCAACAACCACTTCCAAGTCATCAGCGTATATGCAAATGGCGCATAGATGTGCTGGTACTTGTGCTTTGGCTTAAGCTCTTGGCTTGGATGGAAACGGAACATATTTCCAGTTTCAATATCATCATCATGACCGTCCACGTTCGTATGCGTGTGGTGCTTCATGTTGTGCTGCACACGCCAAGTGTAAGAGTTACCGGCCAACATGTAGATCGATGCACCGATCTTTCTGTTAATCCATTCATTACGCGTAACGGTATTGTGCAATGCATCATGCATTAGGTTCATTCCGACACCGGCCATACCCAACCCAGTAATAGCCCACAACAATGTGGTCATACCGAAGCTTTGGTATCCGATCAAAAAGAAAACAAACGGTGCTAAATAGATAGCGAGGTTAGCTACCGCTTTGATGTAATAACGGTAATCCGCCAACATCGATTTCTGATTTTCTTTGAAGTAAGCGCGTACTCGTTTGCGCACTTCTGACTGAAAATCGCTGGTACTTTTAAATCTTAACATGATTTTTTTGTTAATCAGGTGATGAAGATAGAAAACAGCGGGTAAATTCTTGTGACAAATGGTACTTTTGCAGCCAAACAACACAATACATCATGCTCAAAAATGTAAATCCCACTGAGTTAAAGGCTTGGAAGAAGTTGAAAAAGAACTTCGACTCCGATAAACGCACCTTAAAAACGCGTTTTTTCGAAGACCCAGACCGTTTCTCTAAATATAATATCAAGTGGGACGGCATATTGTTCGACTACTCGAAGAATATCTTCGGTTCAGAGACCTTCGCTTTGTTCCAAGAATTACTTGACGAAGCAGGAGTTCGCGAGGCCATTGCACAGCAACAAGGTGGGGCAAAAATCAATGTGACCGAAGGACGTTCTGTATTGCATACAGCCTTGAGAAACATGAGCGGGAACGCCATCGAGGTCGATGGAAAAGATGTGATGCCAGATGTAAAAGCCGTTTGGGCAAAATTGGCCGCATTCAGCAATGATGTTCGTTCAGGAGCATGGAAGGGCTGCACTGGCAAGCGCATTACTGATGTTGTAAATATCGGTATCGGCGGTAGTGATTTGGGCCCGCGCATGGTAATCAACGCATTGAAGCCTTTCGTAACAGAAGAGATGAATTTCCATTTCGTAGCGAACGTAGACGGCGCAGATTTGTGGGAAGTCTTGAAAAAAGTAAACCACGAAACCACCCTATTCATCATTGCTTCTAAGACCTTCACCACACAAGAAACCATGAAGAATGCACACAGTGCTAAAGAATGGTTCTTGGCAGAAGGCGGTGCACCATCTGATGTAGCGAAGCACTTTGTAGCAGTAAGCACGAACGCCGATGGTGTTTCAAAGTTTGGTATTGACACCAACAACATGTTCGGTTTTTGGGACTGGGTAGGCGGTCGCTACAGCGTATGGTCTGCCATTGGTCTGCCAGTTGTGTTGGCTATTGGATACCAAGGCTTCCAAGCCTTCTTGAACGGTGCCCACGCCATGGACAAGCACGTAGCTAACGAGCCTTGGGATAAAAACATCCCGGCGATGATGGCCGTTTTAGGTATTTGGTACCGCAATTTCCATGGCGCTGCGAGCCATGCTATCCTTCCTTACGATCAATACCTTGACCGTTTTGCGGCATATTTCCAGCAAGGCGATATGGAGAGCAATGGAAAGTACGTGGATCGCAACGGAAATAAAGTTAATTATGCCACCGGTCCAATCATTTGGGGCGAACCTGGTACAAACGGCCAACACGCCTTCTACCAGCTCATTCACCAAGGAACGGATTTGATCCCAGCAGATTTCATTGCGGCGAAGAAGCCATTGCATGGCCTTACAGACCATCACCCTATTCTTCTTGCCAACTTCATCGCTCAAACCGAAGCGTTGATGAAAGGTAAAACGCGCAATGAGGTGGAGATTGAAATGCGTCAAGCTGGATTAGGTGATGCTGAAATGGAAAACATCGCACCTTACCGTGTCTTTGAAGGAAACCGCCCTACCAACAGTATCGTTTTGGACGAGGTGAATCCTTACCACTTGGGCCAACTTATTGCCGCTTACGAACACAAGATTTTCATCCAAGGATATATCTGGAACGTATTCAGCTATGACCAATGGGGCGTAGAACTGGGTAAAGTACTTGCTAAGGCAGTATTGGGTGAACTCAATGGCAGCGGCATGAAGCACGAGCACGACAGCTCGACCGAAGCGCTAATCAACTATTTGAAAAGCTAAGCTTTAGCTAATCGAAGCACGAAAATCGTCCAGCAATTCATTGAGTTGCTGGGCGTTTTTGTTTGAGACCCCTGCAGCGATTTGCTCGATCAAACTATCACGTACCAACGATGTAATAAGGTCATTACCCTTCTCGGTGAGTTCAATATGAAATAGTCGGCGGTCTTCTTTGTACCGATTCTTCTCAAGCAACTCCATGGCCACTAAGCGATCAACCATTCGGCTAGCATCACTCATTTTATCCAACATACGGTCGCGAATCTCCGAGGTGGTAACCCCTTCACTTCCTGCTCCCTTTACAATGCGCAACACATTAAACTGCTGCATCGTCAAACCATAATCTTTCAGCTCATCCATGATTCTACCCTTCAAAATATTGTAGGAGTAGATGAGGTTTACAATGAGTTTTGCTTGTTCTGAAGCAAAGGAGGACTGCTGAATTTCCTGCTCTAAAGCCATTTATAAATGCATGTTTAAACAAACATCTAACAAAAAATAAGCTCGAGCGTTCAGCCCGAGCCTATATTAATTTTACACGGTCATGATATCCTGCTCCTTCTTCGCGTACAATGCATCACATTTTGCGATGTAGTCGTCCGTCATTTTCTGGATATCACCTTCATAATCTTTCTGTAAGTCCTCGCTGAGTCCATCGTTGCCCAATTTCTTCAACTCGTCCATTGCACTCTTACGCGCTGCACGAACACCAACCTTAGCATTCTCGCTCTCCGCCTTGGCTAATTTTGCCAAATCACGACGGCGCTCTTCTGTCAATGGCGGAACCGAAATGATTACGCTCTCACCATTATTCATTGGATTGAAACCCAAACCTGCATTAAGGATGGCCTTCTCGATCTCTGGAATCAACGTTTTCTCCCAAGGCTGAATACTAATGGTACGTGCATCAGGGGTATTCACATTACTCACCTGTTGCAATGGCGTCGGTGAACCGTAATATTCAACCATCACACCTTGAAGCATAGATGGGTTTGCACGTCCAGCACGAATCTTGACTAAAGCCTTCTCCATGTGAGACAAAGCTCTATCCATATCGTCTTTCGTAGCATCAAATAGGAAGTCAATCTCTTCTTGCATACTGCCTTTGTTAATTCGTTACAATGGTTCCAACACCTTGTGCACCTTCCACTACTTTCATGAGGTTACCTGGCGTATTCATATCAAACACGACAATGGGCAATTCGTTCTCCTTACTCAATGTAAAGGCAGTCATGTCCATCACGTTAAGTCCTTTATCGTACACTTCTTTGAAGCTCAACGATTCATATTTTGTAGCCGAAGCGTCTTTTTCTGGATCAGCCGTGTAGATACCGTCTACGCGCGTTCCTTTCAAAATGACATCCGCCTGAATCTCCACTGCACGCAAAGTCGCTCCTGTATCCGTTGTGAAATAGGGATTACCCGTACCTGCCGAGAAAATAACTACACGGCCTTTCTCTAAGTGGCGAATGGCACGACGACGAATAAATGGCTCAGCCACTTTATCCATCTCGATAGCACTTTGCAGTCGAGTATTCACTCCTGCACTCTCCAATGCACCTTGCAAAGCCAAACCGTTGATCACAGTCGCCAGCATACCCATGTGGTCTGCTTGAACGCGGTCCATGCCTTGTGAAGCACCACTGATGCCACGGAAAATATTACCGCCGCCGATCACTACACCGACTTGAACTCCTTTTGCTACTACGGCCTTGATTTCGTCCGCATACTCTGCGATGCGCTTTGGATCAATACCAAAATCTTTCTCCCCCATCAGGGCTTCTCCACTGAGTTTGAGGAGGATTCGATTGTACTTCATCTCTTTTGGTTTGAACACAAATATACCGATTGATAGTGGCATGTTGCAACGACTTGTCAACCAAGTTTTCCCCCTTTTTCGCTTCGCGAAAAAGCAAAAAAAAGCGCGCCGGCAGGGCCGGCGCGCTCGTTATAGCTTTCGCTTCCTCTAGATTATAGAGATACGCGCTTGAAATCTACTACTTCTAAACCAGCTTGAACGCTAGTTAGGTATTTCGCAACGCTCATCTTAGAATCTTTGATGAAGTCTTGGTCTACCAAGGTGTTCTCCTTGAAGAATTTGTTCAAACGACCGGTAGCGATCTTGTCCAACATTTCTTCTGGCTTACCTTCTTGACGAGCCAAATCTTTACCTACTTCCAATTCACGAGCGATAACGTCTTCAGAAACTGAATCACGGT
>CAJXTR010000097.1 GCA_913060465.1 uncultured Cryomorphaceae bacterium
AAATGATTTCTGAAAAAGATTTCGAGAAAATCGAAAAGCAAATGTTGGAATTTGCACGCCAGAAATTTGAATTCAAGTTGCGTGCCGTAACAAAAACGGAAGCCCTAGAAACCTATAAAAACAACCCGTATAAAACGGAACTCATAGAAAACCTAGAGGACGGCACCATCACTTTCTGTGATCACGCAGACTTCACGGATTTATGTCGTGGTGGACACATTCCACACACGGGATACATAAAAGCGGTAAAAATCATGAACGTTGCCGGTGCTTACTGGCGTGGGAATGAAAATAACCCACAGCTAACGCGTGTCTACGGCGTGAGTTTCATGAAAGCGGGCCAACTTAAGGAATACCTCGAGCTATTAGAAGAAGCAAAAAAACGCGACCACAGAAAACTTGGTAAGGAATTAGAGCTTTTCACTTTCAGCCAACGCGTGGGCCAAGGTTTACCGCTATGGTTACCTAAAGGAGCAATGCTTCGCGAGCGCCTTGAAAATTTCTTGAAGCGTGCACAGAAGAAAGCTGGATACAGCCCTGTTATCACCCCGCATATTGGAAATAAGGAACTCTACGTTTGTTCTGGTCACTACGCGAAATACGGCAAGGACAGCTTCCAACCCATCCACACTCCAGAGGAGGGCGAAGAGTACTTGCTCAAGCCGATGAACTGTCCACACCACTGTGAACTGTACAAAGCCACGCCAAAATCCTACAAAGACCTACCGGTGCGCTTCGCGGAGTTCGGTACCGTCTACCGTTACGAGCAAAGTGGTGAGCTTCACGGTTTGACTCGTGTGCGTGGTTTCACGCAGGACGACGCACACATTTTCTGTACTCCGGACCAACTTAAAGATGAGTTCAAAAACGTCATCGACTTGGTTCTGTACATCTTCAAAACTCTGGATTTCAAAGACTACACTGCTCAGGTGAGTTTACGCGATCCTGAAATGCCAGAGAAGTACATCGGTTCCGATGAAAACTGGGTAAAAGCAGAGGCAGCCATTATTGAAGCAGCCGATGAAAAAGGTCTTAATACAGTTGTTGAATACGGTGAAGCAGCATTCTACGGTCCCAAACTAGATTTCATGGTGAAAGACGCGCTAGGCCGTAGCTGGCAGCTAGGTACTATTCAGGTAGATTACAACCTCCCTGAGCGTTTTGAGCTCGAATACAAAGGAAGCGACAACCAAGAACACCGCCCAGTGATGATTCACCGCGCACCGTTCGGTTCAATGGAGCGCTTTGTTGCCGTACTGCTCGAGCACTGTGGAGGTAACTTCCCATTGTGGTTAACCCCAGAGCAAGTCAAGATTTTGCCGGTAAGCGACAAATACAATGACTACGCGAAAGAGGTAGCACAATTCCTAGAAATTTCCGATATTCGCGCCCTCGTAGACGAACGTAACGAAAAGATTGGCAGGAAGATACGTGATGCAGAAGTATCAAAAACGCCGTTCATGTTGATCGTTGGCGAGAAGGAAGTAGAAAGCGGTGAGCTAAGTGTTCGTCGTCATGGTCAAGGAGACCAAGGTGCTATGACCAAAGAAGAATTTGTAAAATTAATTGCGGACGAAATTTCGCAACTTATTGATTAATAGAAGTTTAATTTAATTTCAACGTACACTGAGAAGAGGTAAAAGAAAGCAGCCGAAAGAGAAACTGGCCGCAAACCACAGAGTCAACGAGAAAATTCGCGTACCAAAAATTCGCCTCGTTGGAGACAATGTAGAACAAGGAGTTTACAATACTCGTGATGCCATGCGCATGGCAGATGATATGGATCTTGATTTGGTCGAAATTTCACCGAATGCAGACCCACCTGTATGTAAAATCATTGACTACAGTAAGTTTATGTACGACCAGCGTAAGAAGCAAAAAGAGCTTGCTGCAAAGGCCGTTAAAGTGGTTATCAAGGAAATCCGTTTCGGACCCAATACCTCAGATCACGACTACGAGTTCAAGAAAAAGCACGCCATCGAGTTTTTGCAAAGTGGTGCTAAGGTGAAAGCCTTTGTTTTCTTCCGTGGACGTTCGATTGTCTTCAAGGACCAAGGAGAAATCCTTTTGCTGCGCCTAGCGCAAGACCTTGAGGAATACGGGAAGGTAGAACACATGCCTTCCATGGATGGTAAGAAGATGAACATTACCATCGCCCCAAAAAAGTAAGTAACTCCAATAAATAACAGTTGAATCATGCCAAAAATGAAGACCAAATCCAGTGCTAAAAAGCGTTTCAAGCTTACTGGCTCTGGTAAAATCAAAAGAAAACACGCTTTCAAGTCACACATCTTGACTAAGAAAGCAACGGACCAGAAACGTCGTTTGACTAAATCTGGCTTGGTAGACGCTTCTGATGAGGCGAACATCAAGAATCAATTGGGAATGAAGTAATTCCCAGAGTTAGTTAATAACCCTGTGCTGGGTAGCTAAACCTTCTTGAAACAGTAGAAGTACCTCTCACAAAAAATTAAACAATTATGCCACGTTCAGTAAATGCTGTAGCTTCTAGAGAGCGCAGAAAAAAATTGATGAAGCACGCCAAAGGGTACTTTGGTCGTCGCAAAAACGTTTGGACGGTTGCTAAAAATGCGGTAGAGAAAGGTCTAACGTATGCTTACCGCGACCGTAAGAACAAAAAACGCACTTTCCGCGCATTGTGGATTCAGCGTATTAACGCAGGTGCACGTTTGCACGGAATGTCTTACTCTCAGTTTATGGGAGCAGCCAAGAAAGCAAACATTGAATTGAACCGTAAGGTATTGGCTGATTTAGCCATGAACCACCCTGAAGCGTTCAAAGCGATCGTTGATAAGGTGAAGTAATAATTTTTGGAGTACTTAAGAAATGCCTCGTTCCTTTGGAGCGGGGCATTTTACTTTTTAAGAAGTTTTAATCCCTTCCAAGACACCAATTCCATCGGGCCGGATGGCGTAGTAAATACCTCCAACACCTCAGCACCAATAAGCTCTGGCAACTCATGGGCGAACAACCACTTCTCCTCCCCGTCCAAACGCCAAGGACCTGGAACATCCACCTCGCGCGCCACTACATTAATATGATCAAAAAGCCCTGCAATGGCATGGCTCTCGGGTTGTTTAACTACCGCCTCAGGCTTTCCTTTTTGAACCAATGCTCCATCGCGAATCACCCATAGCTCATCAGCTACCATTAGTGCATCCGTCGGATCATGCAATACCAAAATGGCTGCGGTTTTCGTCTCACGGACCATCTGCTTCACATCGATAAGGATGGAAGTCTTTGTACGCAGATCCAGCTGCGCCAAACTCTCATCCATAAGCAAAACCGGAGGACGGTTCGCCATGGCCTTCGCTATACTTACACGTTGACGCTGGCCGCCACTTAAGGCACGCACCGGCAAAGCATCATGCCCCTGAAGGTGCATCACCTTGAGTAGCATCTCTACACGCTCCTCGCGCTCCTCTTCCTCCAACCTGAGCAAATGATGTGCTATGTTCTCCCGCGCCGTTAGCATTGGCTGCAGATCATCTAACTGCGGCACCCAGCCCGCTCTCGTCTCATCCAAGACCAATGCCTTCTTGCGCGTTTTAACTTGCTGCCCCACAATACTAACCGTTCCCTCGAGCGGGTCCAATTCACCGCGCAATAAGCGCATCAGCGTGCTTTTGCCGGCACCACTTGGCCCCAAAAGAACCACTACCTGACCCGGCTGAATTTGGGCGCTCCCAAAATCAAACGTAGTCGTATCAAAAGCAAACTTTAGGTCTTGTATATCTACTGCAGGTACATTCATAGCAAGGCAACAAAAAAGCCGCCCCAAAGTTGGGGCGGCTGTATAAATAATCCTAATTGAGTGCTTACAAGTGAATCACCTCATCGTATGCCGCAGCAGTAGCCTCCATAAACGCCTCGCTGAGGGTTGGGTGCGGGTGAACCGCTTTCAAGATCTCATGACCGGTAGTTTCAAGCTTACGAGCAACCACCGCCTCAGCGATCATCTCCGTTACATTAGCACCAATCATATGTGCACCAAGAAGCTCGCCGTATTTCGCATCATAGATCACTTTGATAAATCCATCCTTGTGTCCTGAAGCAGATGCCTTTCCAGAAGCAGAGAATGGGAACTTACCAATCTTCAACTCGTAACCCGCTTCCTTCGCTGCTTTCTCTGTATAGCCTACAGATGCAACCTCAGGGAAACAGTACGTACATCCTGGAATGTTGTTGTAGTCCAAGGCCTCAACGTGCATACCCGCAATTTTCTCTACACAAAGGATACCCTCTGCAGAAGCTACGTGCGCCAATGCTGGTCCTTTAACGATATCACCGATGGCGTAGTAGCCCGGTACGGTAGTCTGGTAGAAGTCATTGACCATAACACGACCGCGATCTGTCGCAATACCTACTTCTTCCAAGCCGATACCTTCAATATTTGGAGTAATACCTACGGCTGAAAGCACGATATCACAAGCAATCTGCTCCTCACCTTTCTTGGTTTTCACATTTACAACACAACCTTTGCCTGAGGTATCTACCCCAGTAACTTCAGCGTTGGTCATGATGTTGACGCCTGCCTTTTTGAAGTTGCGCTCGAGTTGCTTGCTCACTTCCTCATCTTCTACCGGTACGATGTTCGGCATGTATTCAACGATGGTCACCTCTGTACCCATGCTGTTGTAGAAGTAGGCAAACTCAATACCGATGGCACCTGAACCCACAACCACCATTTTCTTAGGCTGCTTGTCCAAAGTCATTGCCTGACGGTAGCCAATGATCTTCTTGCCATCTTGTGGCAAGTTTGGCAGCTCGCGTGAACGTGCACCCGTTGCTATGATGATGTGATTTGCGCTATATACCGTCTCTTTACCATCCGTAGCAACTACTGCCACTTTCTTTCCTGGCTTAACGGTTCCAAAACCATCCAAAACGGTGATTTTGTTTTTCTTCATCAAGAATTGAACGCCACCGCTCATGCCATTGGCAACCTCACGAGAGCGCTTCACTACCGCATTAAAGTCTTTGTCGTACTCCTTGATAGAGATCCCAAAATCTTCAGCGTGTTTTACATATTCAAAAACTTGTGCGCTTTTTAATAGCGCCTTGGTAGGAATACATCCCCAATTCAAACAAACACCACCGAGGTTTTCTTTTTCAACCACTGCAGTCTTAAGTCCTAATTGAGAGGCGCGAATCGCCGTTACATAACCACCAGGGCCTGAGCCCACAACTATTACGTCAAAATCCATGAAGATGTGTTTTTAATGAGGGTGCAATTTACATTGTAAATCCTTAACGCTTTCGCATTGCAATACAGGATATCTCAACATTTACATTTTTTGGCAATGTCTTCACGGCTACGGTCTCGCGAGCCGGGTATGGCTCCTTGAAATAGCGCGCATAAACCTCATTGACTACAGGGAATAAATCCATGCTGCTTAAAAAGATGGAAGTCTTGACTACACAGGATAAATCGGCCCCTGCCGCAAGAAGAACCGCTTGTAAATTATTGAGTACACGCTCTGCTTCTTCAGACACATCAGCTCCTAAGGCCAAATCACCGGTATGGGGATCCATGGCGATCTGTCCCGAAGTAAAAATCATATCGCCATAGGTAATGCCTGCGCTGTAGGGTCCAATGGCTGGAGCGAGTCCCTTTCCTTCAATTGCTTTTTTCATACTGTTTCAATGCCTTTTTAATGAGTGATTCTACTATTGCCATGTCCACCAAGGGCCAATTTCTTTATGTACAAACATCCCCTGCCCCTTGTGGACATGAGTACAATTTAACCCATATTTGCCACCATGAAAGTCCTCCTCGTTGACAATTACGATAGTTTTACCTACAACCTGGTTCATTACTTGGAAAAATTGGACGTTTCCGTTGTGG
>CAJXTR010000098.1 GCA_913060465.1 uncultured Cryomorphaceae bacterium
GGTTCTCGAAAGTAGATTTTGAGGTGCCCATTCCTGAGGTGCAAAAGGACTATGAGAATTGGCTCATTAAATCAGAATACAAAACCGGCGTGAACGTCGAAAATCACGATACCATAGGGATGTTGGCCTTAGATGCCAGCGGTCGAATGGCTGGGGCGTGTACCACTTCGGGCATGGCCTACAAGATCAGAGGTCGCGTGGGCGATAGTCCCATCATTGGCGCAGGGCTGTTTATTGACGGAGATGTCGGTGGTGCCACAGCCACAGGTGTTGGCGAAGCGATGATTCGGACCGCCGGATGTGCTTCCGTTGTGGAGTCTATGCGTCGCGGGGCTTCGCCTGAAGAAGCTTGCTATGAGATTGTGCAAAGGATTCTGAAAAAACATCCGGGTGTAAACGGGATGCAAGTGGGATTCCTAGCAATGAACATGCAAGGCGAATACGGTGGATACAGTGTCTACAATGGATTTAATTATGCATTGCGCAGCAAGGACCGCAATGAAATGGTGGATGCCAAATACATGAAAACATGGGGGTAAAAAAGAGAGATATTCAGCGTCGTTGGTGGCGGATTACCATTGGCGCCATTGTTATTGCCTTAATAGCTGTAATGGTATCAACGAAAACAGACACTTTTAGTGATGCTCAGGATTGTAGAGAATGGGCCTCTGTTGATGCGTTAATTCCACCTGTTTCCTATTATCAGTTTGATAGTTCTGAGTGGAATACGTTGGATGATGTCGTCTTTGAATTGGACCCAAATTTATCGGAAGAAGCATATCGCATTGTTTCCAATGAGGACGGTTTAAAAGTATACCATGGAGAAGAGGGTGATCATCGTGCTCAGAGTACATTAGGACAGCTTGGGATGCTAGGTTCAGAGGTTGCGCTTCCTTGGGGTGAGATAAAAGACGAGCCTGTTTTTGGGCACCGCGGTGTACTTATGGACGTGTGTAGACATTTCTTTACAGTTGATGAGGTCAAGCGACACTTAGACGTCATGGCTCTTTATAAGTTCAACGTACTGCACTGGCATTTAACGGAGGATCAAGGCTGGCGCATTGCGATGGATAAGTATCCGAAATTGGCCGAGGTGGCGGCGTACAGGACCTACGGCGATAGTACTTATGGCGGGTCTTATAGCCGTGAAGATTTGGAAGAAGTGGTGGCCTATGCAGCCGGTTATGGGATCGAGGTTATTCCTGAAATAGAATTGCCGGGGCACAGTCAAGCGGCCTTGGCAGCATATCCGGAACTAGGTTGTACGGGAGAGCCGGTCGAGGTTGCCACAGAATGGGGCGTCTTTAAGGAGATTTACTGCGCTGGGAATGAGCAGACCTTTGAATTTATGGAGGATGTACTGGACTATGTCTGTGAGATTTTCCCGTCAAAATACATTCACATTGGCGGCGATGAAGCCCCAAAATACCGCTGGGAGCATTGTCCAAAATGTCAGCAGCGCATTAAGGATGAGGGTCTCCACGATGAAGAGGCTTTGCAAGGTTGGTTCAATACGAGGATTGAAAACTATTTGGCCACGAAGGGGAAGCAGATCATAGGTTGGGATGAAATCCTGGAGGGTGGTTTGAGCCCGAATGCGACAGTTCAAAGTTGGCGTGGTTTTGAGGGTGGAATAGAGGCTGTTGAACAAGGTCATGATGCGATTATGAGTCCTACTTCCCATGCGTATTTTGATTATCCTGTGAGCAGCATTGATGTGCCAAAGGTGTATTCATATAGCCCTATACCTTCAGAATTGGACCCTCTTGATGCAGGGCATATTTTGGGCGGAGAGTGTAATCTGTGGTCGGAGCATATTCCGGATACAGAGACGTTGGACCGTAGATTTTTACCTCGCGGTATTGCGATGGCTGAGGTGTTGTGGTCTCATCCTTCGGAGCGCGATTATGATGCGTTTTGGGAGCGTCTTCAGCATCATTATCCTATGTTGGATGCGCTAGGATACAGTTATGATGTGGAGCAGGTGCCGGTGAAATTGGCAACTAAAAATGATTCGTTTAAAGAGGAGCTGAAGGTTATAGTTACTGCAGAGCCGGCTTTTGCAAATCTCGAGTTGGCTGTTGAGGCGCCTACAGGGATGATTATGGATAGCGCCACTACTTTCACCGAGCGTGGGCTACATCAGATGAAGATACAGCCCAATCGCGACGGGCATGCCATGGGCAAGGTGCTGAACTATGGATTTGCGGTGCACGAAGGTTTGGTGACGCACAGTTGTTTGACCAGTCCGCCGACCGAGCCGTATACGGGCACGAAGGATATTCCATTGGCCAACGGGGTTTTGGGATCGGAGAATTATAGAGATGGAAATTGGGTAGGGTATTTTGGGCCGGATTATTTCAGCGGCCATTTCGATTTCAATACGTTTTATCAGATCGACTCCATCAAAATTAATTTTCTTCAGAGCCGATTAAGTTGGATACTCATCCCGGAAAAAGTCATCACAGACATTTACGAAAGTGAAGATCAGATCAGTCGTTTTGAATGGGAGCGAAAGAGTTCAACCGCAACGGAAGGTACCTTTATTGAAACGATGGTTTTAGTACCTGATGCTTCCTTGCATGCCACCAAAGTCATTGAAATAAAAATTCCAAACACCGAGAAATTGCCGGATAACCACCCGTCTGCGGGACAACCGGTTTGGCACTTCTTGGACGAAGTACAGATTTATGGCCGACCAATTTGAATTAGAGATAGCCATTGAGGAACCGGGCCACGCGGCGCAGCTCATCGATTTAGGTGTGCACCGCATTGAGCTGTGTAGCAATCTAGCGGAAGGTGGATTGACGCCATCGGCGGCACAGATTGAAATGACCGTGGATGTAAGCGATTTGCCCGTTTATGTGATGCTTCGACCTAGAGCGGGGGATTTCATTTACAACCGGTTAGAAAAGCACATGATGCTTGAGGAGTTGAAGATTCTTAGCGATTGTGGGGCATCGGGCATTGTTTTCGGGGCCTTAGATGGCGGCCGAAATATTGACGCTGATTTTGTGGAATTAGTGGCCCAATTTTCGCAGGATTACGGCCTTGCTATGACTTTCCACCGCGCCTTTGATGCCTGCGCACGTCCAGAAACGGCGATGGAGCTACTGGTGGAATTGGGTGTGGAGCGGATTTTGACTAGCGGGTTTGCGCCGACTGTTTCTGGTGGACTTCCGGCACTTAAAGATTTGGTAGAGCAAGCTGCAGGCCGAATTCAGATCCAGGCAGGGTCGGGCGTAAGTGCTGAGGTGGTGGATGATCTTTGGGCGGCAGGGATTCGGTCTTACCATTGTACTGCACGTATGAAGATTCCAGCACGTGCCGGTACGGTCGAGGAGAAGCTGGGCTTCGGTGATTATTGGTCCTTGGACCGGAAAAAGATAGAAGACCTTAACAACGCGCTTTGGCGCAAATTGGCATAAAAAAACCCGCTCGAGGCGGGCTTTCTTTATAGGTGTTCGGTCGGGATTATTTACCCCAACGTTGGATTTGTGCGATATCTATTGAAAGTGGAATTGGCACACCTGGAACAGTTACTGTTAAGTTCGTATCTACTCTAAAAGTGAATGCATCTTGCTCCAAAGTTTTGATGACGAAGTTCATGTTTGCGCTTCCAACACTTCCACTTCCTGGAATTTCAATTCCAAGGTCAAGACCCTTCAATACAAGGATAGTGTCGTTTTTAATTGCCCAACCCAATGAATCTATACGGGTACCCGCAGAATCAATAGTGAGACCGCCATTGTCCATGAAATTTGCTTCCATGTCAGTGGTACTTTGAATGTCTGTTGAGTCGAGGAATGGTAAGGCTTGAATGTTTATCTGTGTATTGATACCCGTCCAAACACCAGTTACTTTGAACTCAGTGCTTTTGTTTTCCCATTTAGTACATGATGCAAGCATAGCTGCTGCAGCGATGAAGAATGCGATTTTTTTCATTGTGGTTGTTTCAATTAGGTCTTACAAAGATGTCAATATTTATGCCAACTTCGACAAAGCGTTTGCTTTATCCGCTGATAATTGGGCCTTTAGGGCATCCAGACTGTCGAAAGTCATTACTTCACGTAGTCGATGCCCCACCGCGAAATGAAGGTGCTGGCCGTAAAGGTCTCCTTCGAAATCCATCACGTGGATCTCTACTGAGCGCTTGTCGCTTCCTACCGTTGGGCGTCTTCCTATGTTGGCCATGGCTTTGTAGTGCGTGCCGGATATGCGAACGGTTCCCGCGTATACCCCGTCGGAAGGAATGAGTTTGTGCTTGAAATTGATGTCGAGGTTTGCTGTTGGGAAGCCGATGGTACGGCCTAATTGGTCCCCTTTGATGACCTCGCCGCCTATGATGTAAGGATGACCTAGGTAATTAGCGGCCAATTCAACATTGCCTTCGCTGAGCGCATTTCGGATTTTGGTGCTGCTCACGTTCACCTCGTCGATATCGAAGGCCGGGATTTCCTGGACTTCGAAGCCATAAATGGGGCCAAATTCTTTTAGGTGCTCAAAGCTGCCTTCGCGGTTGCGCCCAAAATGATGGTCGTAGCCTATAACGAGTTGTTTTACACCTATTTGGTTGACCATGATTTCGCGTACGAACTCTAATGAAGGCGTGCGTGAGAATTCTTTAGTGAAGGGATGAATGATGAGGTGGTCAAGACCGGTTTGCTCTAAAAGCGCAATTTTTTCCTCCAAGCTGGTCAGTAATTTGAGCTCAACATCGGGTTGAAGGACGAGACGAGGGTGTGGGAAGAAGGTGAGTAGGACACTTTCACCGCCGACGTTTTTTGCGGTTTGGACCAATTGGCCCAAAATCTTCTTGTGCCCTAAATGCACCCCGTCAAAAGTACCCGTAGTGGCTACGGCGCAGTCTAGTGGATTAAATTCAGCTAGGGAGTGGTATACTTTCAACTTGAGTTGTAATTTTCCGCAAATTACGAACTGTAAACCGCATTCTCATGAAGAAAATTGATCCTTTCTATGCCCTCCAAGCCGGGTGGGTACGCTATAAAAACAAGGCAGGTATGTACACTGCCTATACCATTGTCTTTTTCATCGCTAGCGTTTTGGTTGCCCAGGTAGCAACAGGATTGGCTGGTATGTTGGGTTTTATGGGGGTTCGTTTAGCTACTTTGATCATGTCTTTAGTTGTAGGGGCTGGAAGTATGTTCCTATCAATGGGATTTGCTCATGTGGCACGTAAGGATGAACGCGGTGAATCTGTTGAGTTTGGCGATTTCTTTCATGCCTTCAAGGTGAACCAAAAACAACTGTTTGGTGTGGTATTGATTACTACGCTCATAGGTCAGATTGGAGGATTTTTCATGCCAGAAGAGATTAGTGCATTAGGTTCGGGCCAGTTTGATTTTAACAACATGGACGAGATGCAAATGGTCTTCGAAGACATGGCGGATATTTATGCGGAGAATTCAGGCATCATTGTTTTGGTAGCCCTCGTTCAAATCGTTTTCGGTGTTGGTTTTATGTTCTCCACCTACAGAGCATCTATGGAAGGTGAGGAGCTCATGGAAGCCTTGCAGTGGAGCTTTCCAAGAGCTTGGAAAAACTTCTTGCGATTACTTATTCTTGGACTCATGGTGGCTGTTTTAGCCATGGTATTATCCCTTCTCACGCTTTTCATTGGACTCTTGGTCATCATCCCATGGTTGATTCTTGTGCAGTATGATATCTATGACCAATTATGCGATAAGCCCGAAGGCATCGATCCTATCGTAGAGGAATTTGAATACGATAACTAGCGCGTGAAGTCCGTTCTTAGAGATTTTTAAAGGATTGCCAACTTTTGCTAGCGCAAAAGATTGGCGGACCTTAGTGGGGTGCA
>CAJXTR010000099.1 GCA_913060465.1 uncultured Cryomorphaceae bacterium
AGTAATCCGGCCGCTGCAATTCCGCTTAGAATCCAATTCTTCTGCATGGTCATAATTTTTTGTGTTGGTCGCTCCCGTAACTAAAGAGTTTGGGAGGAATAGCGTGAAAGATAAAAGACTTAGCGCGAAAGGGTTGTGACTTCACTCACACTTTTTAATTACGACCGAAGAATTTTCGAAGGCGTCGGGCAGTATTCGAGCGTTTCGCCCAGAAGGGAAACTGTTCGGTGTCCAGTGCTTGGATGGCTTTGATTTTATCTTTTAGGTCCATTGCGGCATGTTGATCTAGCCAAGCTCTGAGGTAGGGGGTCCACCAGTCCTTGGTACTCCAATAATGTCCTATGCTTTCTGAACAAGTGCCTAAGGCACCAGATGTATTTAACGCTACACTAAGCGCTAGTTGCTCTATGAGTCGGGGAGTCACTTTCCATTCCAGCCAGGTATCGCATAAACACAAGGCAAGTTCCATGGGTCTCGATTGTCCTGGCATTAGACCGACCACGCCAGCATTGAACATTTCCATGCTATCATTAAACTCTATTCCATGGGCGTGTTTACCAGTGATTTGCTGAGACATGAGCCTTTCAGTTTTCGTGCTGAGCGCTCTTAATGCCCCTTCGTTAAGGTGCATTAAATTTGTCCGTTCGAGTTGAGTGTTGACTTTGGCAAGATCTAAGGCTAAGGTGTCCGCATCTAAGTAGAGAATTCGATCATCTGGAAAGTTTCGAACCATCTCCAAAATGATCTGAATTTTAATCCGCCAAAAGAATTGATGCGTTCCTTTCCACTGTTCATATTGGTCGGAAGTACGTTTTTCGATTTTTACGGGCCAATTCTCGTAAGGCTTTCCATCCTCACAATACAAATGGATCGTACTGCCATCAGGCATCAACGAAGCACATCGCAATATTGAAGCCTCAAGCTGCACTAACAGCTCCGGAGTGTGTCCCAAACAGAAATAAACGATGCGCATGGGACGAAGTTACCTATTTCTTATTGGCCTTTCATGCCGTTGTGGTACTCCTCAACTAATGAGAATACACCGCGCGCAAGGTCCTTTGATTCTAAAAGCAAGTTGAAGTATAAAGTGGTATTCTTTGGACTATTCTCTTCGTCTCTTGTTCGAGCGATCTGAGAATCAACTTTATCATTGATCAGTTGCATGATACCAGCCTTTTTACCCAAGCACGTATTTAGCTTGAGCAAGCTTTCTTCTTTAAATGCATTTTCTACCTCAACGAGGATTTTTCCGAGCATGCGTTCCACTTCTTTTAAATCAGAGAGCTGCGATTTGCTCAATGGTTTGTGATGATTATCTACGTGTTTGAAACTCTTTTTTGCCAACAACTCGAGAGACTGAACAACATCAGTGAGGTTTGCTAAGGCCATGATATAAAAATTGGACCCGCGTACTGAAGCATCATCGAGGCTCTTTATGAAATAGAACAAATGATTTCTTAAATCCTCTACCTCTTCCTCAAGTTTGGCAACCCTTTTGGTCATCTTTTTAAGTTCATTCGCATCATGATTCGACAATCCTTCTACAACGCCATTGAAGATCCTTGAAGTACGGTACATCGATTTTGCTACATTGTCGGCACTTTCGTGAATAATTCCGGCAACTGTTTTACTTGCAGATTTAGTTAGGGAAGAAGGAGTAGAGTTAGTCGGTGCGCTTTCCTCACGATGTTTGAGGTAATTACGGATGATTAATCCTGCGGTGATGATAAGCATTACCGCTACGGCAGGTCCGCGTCCTAAATGAAGAATGTAGACTATAACACCGGCGAAGGTAAACGCGGATAGTGCGGTCATAAACCAACCACCAATGACATTAACAACACCCGCAACACGGTAAACCGCACTTTCTCGTCCCCAAGCCCTATCTGCTAGCGATGAGCCCATCGCTACCATGAACGTAACATATGTAGTTGATAGAGGCAGTTTCATGCTGGTTGCGATGGAAATTAAAACACCAGCAACTGCAAGGTTTATTGATGCACGAATCAAGTCAAATGCCGGCAAATCTTCTTTATTGGTGCCGGTGGTATCCAAAACGGGTGCTTGGAAACTTTGGTTAATTTTAACTTGAATGCTTTCCGGAATCGCTGCGCCAAAGAGATTGACAAGGTTTGTAGAACCTTTTACAATGCTTTTTGATAGGAGGTTTGGTTGGAATTTTTCTACGGTATCGCCTTGATGAGATAAGTTGATAGCAGTATCAACAACTCGACGAGCTTTTTTAGAGAACCATAATGTTAGCGTCATGATGATTCCTGCAATGGCGAGAAGTAGTGGCTCTGCAGGAACACTCTGAGCAAGGATACCCATCGAGAATTCTGAAGCAGGTATATTGGATATCGACCATGCCTCATAGCTATGCCACGCGGCCATAGGTACACCGATAAAATTCACGAGGTCGTTACCCGCGAAAGCAAGGGCTAATCCGAATGTACCTACTGCTATGACCACCACTAGAACATTTGCTTTGAATAATCGGTCAATGGCTAGCATCAGCAATGACCAAAATGCAAACATTACCAGAAGTAATAACCAAGTGCTGTGCTCCAGGTAATCTTTAATACTTCCGTAGAAAGGGGTTCCTTTAAGGCCTTTGAAAACAATAAAGTAACTGATGGCCGTTAAACATAGACCGGCAAATATGAATCCGAAATTCTTGACTTTCTTTTCATATTGGAACGTGAACACTAGGCGTGAAAGCCATTGTACAATCATCCCGATATTGAATGCTATGAAAACCGATAAAACAATACCAACGATGATTTCACGAGCTTTCTCGGTATTGATATAACTCGATAAATCTGCCGCTGTTAGTTCGTCTGATAATCCAATTTTGATCAGGGCCATTACTACAGCAGCACCTAGGAGGTTGAATACAATACTCACAGTGGTGGATGTGGGTAACCCTAGGGTATTAAAGAAGTCCAATAACAAGATATCACCTATCATCACGGCCATGAAAATGAACATGATTTCATCGAAATAGAATTTACTTGGAACGAAGATTCCTTTGCGTGCCACTTCCATCATTCCGCTTGAGAAAACAGCACCTACGAGTATTCCCACGCTTGCGATAATCATGATGTTTCTAAAACTGATGGCTTTTGAACCTATTGCAGAGTTCAGGAAATTCACAGCGTCGTTACTTACTCCTACAACTAAGTCAATCACTGCGAGTGCCGCTAGGGCGAAAATCATCATGTAAAAAATGCTGTCCATGTACAAATTCTGTATAGGGTGCGAATGTACTTCGGAAATGTTACCCGTAGGTTAAGGTATGACAATATCAGAAATGGAGTTCGAAGCCCGAACGGAACTCCCAATATGAGCCATCAGAATTTGAAATGGTATAGTTGAGGTCTGCCTGTACTTTGAACGAATGACCAGCTAAAAATCGATTCAACCCTAGTGTGTACTGAGAAATGACGTTGGCATTTTCCTTGAGCTCGTTTACATAGGTATATCTGGCAGCTATCTCATTTTTCTCTGAAATGAACAACCCTGCAGCTGCGTTGAAAGCTTCACCGGTACTTATTTGTCCGATGATAGAATTGTTAACGTCTAATATGGAGGGGTTATCTGCATTTCGATGTGCATATTCCATGAGGAGAGAACACCCGTTGAATTTAAAAATCAGGTCGGCATAATGACTTGAAATATTCGACTCATGTAATGAGCCGTTACCAAGTTCCATAAATTCCCCCAAGGTATTGCGATCTCTTACAGCACGCTCATTGAAGTTATAGGTATATGCTATCAATAATTTTGGTGTTTTCTCGCGCTCTAAATCCGAACCACTGTACGCTGTATTTGAAGTGAATTTTCCGAATGGCAAAATTTCGGTGCGCCCTGTATATTGAATACCTCCAAGATTACCTGTAACGATATTCCGTCCTTCACCTTGAGTGATCGCCCATTTCGTACGAATGATACTTCCGTTTCCGAGAGTTTTGCTTTGATGCAATTGAAATCCAAGGTCTCGATCAAGATTAAAGTAAGCATTCAATAAAGACCTGTCGATAAGTTGCATGTTTGAGGCAGAAAATACACGTTCCGCGTTCCCCGGGAGTTTCCCTTGTCCTGCGAACAGCTTCCATCCCTCGGTAAATTCCCACATGAGTAGGGCGTCATAAATGATTTGGGGTTGGTAACCAGTGTAGTAGGAGCTCCCTTGTATATCGTGATTTGAAAAGGCAAGCTCGAATTTATAAGTGATATTGGGTTGATAGACGAATCCATCAAAATAAAGACGTGCTCTTCGAATTAAGAAGGTATGGTCTAATCCTTCATCTTCAGCTAGCACGTGATAGCGGCCCTGCATGCTGGCAGTGACTATAGTGCTGTAAGAACTGTCCTTTGCGACGGCATTAGTGATGCCATGTCCAAGTTCAGGCAACGCTTTTTCCTGTCCTTTTGTAATTAGAGCGAGGACAAAAGTTAAAGACAGTATGAAGATTCTTCGGCGCATGTGGATGAAATGGATTCCAATTTTAATAAAAACTTAACCTGCGAATAGTAGCATTAGTCACACTAAGATTGATACTCGGACTATATTGCTGATCCAATTAAATTTATCCGTGAAACGCATCACAATACTCGAATCAGCCGCCAAAGCCATCACTGAATCTATTCTAACATTCGGTGAAGCTCGACTGAATTTCATTTGCACACATAATTCTCGTCGCAGCCAATTCTCTCAGGTTTGGGGCCATTTTTTGGCTCAGGAGTATGACCTGCCTATTACTTCCTATTCAGGCGGTGTTGAGGTCACAGCGTGTAATGAGCGTACTGTGGCTAGTTTGAATAGAATGGGTATGGTCATCGATTCAGAAGGTATTGATAACCCTAAATACAGTGTGAGTTGGAAAGGTTTTAAACCTGCAACGCTGTTTTCAAAAGTCTTTGACGACGTTGCAAATCCTCAGCAAAATTCTATTGCGCTGATGACCTGTGACCACGCAGATGAAAATTGTCCTTTTATTCCTGCAGCATGGAAGCGATTGCCTTTGCGCTATGAGGACCCCAAGAGATACGACGACACGGAGCGCGAGTCCAGCGCGTATGACGAGACGAGGGATTTGATTCGAGAGGAATTAGACCAGATCTTCGCTATGGTCAAGAAATCTATTTCGGAAGGGTAAAGCTGAAGGGCAGTAGTCCTTGCACACCCTTGAATTCAAAGGCAACATTTGTCTTATTCATCAAATACAAGTCGAACGGCACGGATTGGCGTAGTTCGGCTTCATGAAGTACCTGGCGACAAGATCCACATGGGGCTGCGGGTGAGCGCTCTTCTTCAGCCGTCATAATGTAAACAGCAGCAATTTGTTGATCGGGATAGGCGGCTTTAGCAGCCAGGACGGCCACGCGTTCTGCACATAATCCATCGGGAAAAGCGGCATTTTCTTGATTTGACCCAACGACATGGGTGCCAGACTCCATCACTACCACGCTAGATACGGGATAGTTAGAGTAGGGTGCGTACGCTGATTCTAACAAAGCCTCGAGTTTCTCTTGAACGTCTGCAGGAATGAGTTCTGTTTGGCGCCAATTCTCATAGCTCTGGTAGCTGAAGGTCAGTTGTTTTTCCATGTAGGTGGAGATAAGGTCCAAACAAGGTACTTCAATTTCTC
>CAJXTR010000100.1 GCA_913060465.1 uncultured Cryomorphaceae bacterium
CGCTCTGGGTAGCGCTCATACACTTTGCGAATCATGTCGATATCGAACGTCATAGTAACAGAGTTAACTTATTATGCGAGCACGAAAATACCACATAAATAGGCTCTTAGCCAAAAGGATTTCGCTAAGAATCAATAGACTAAAGCAATGATTGTGAAATCAAAATTTATTGACCTCAATTATCGCTAAATCGAAAAATTAAAGGGTGAAATTTTAAGGATTACGGAATCCAAACTTTTAGGTTGTGGTACCATTGATCACCACTAATCCGCACTACATACATACCCGTGCTCCATCCCGCTGTGGAATAACGGTGTGTTGAGCGTGGATCCATTTCTGAAACCTTCTGCCCAGCGGCGTTAAATACCTCTGAACGCAATGCCTGCCCCGTGAAGAGCTCAAGTGTACCTGCGCTATTACGAACCTCAAGATTTGCCAAAACGGTTTGCATAATATCTAGCAGCTCAAAAGCAGCAGTATGCGCACTGTCCTTAGTAGGATTAAAGCTCCAATCCTTGATGGTGAAGCTCTTAGCACTGTCCTCAACATCGATACGCGCCCAACCGTAGCAAGCCGTATCGTCCTTCATAATACGAAGACCTAGGTAGCCATCAGTTAAAGGCCCCGCCCAATTCGAATTTGGATACGCTTGACCATCGACACGAAATGCCATGTAGCCTACTTCTGTAGAGCTATTTATGCCCTGGAATTGGGCCATAGCATCGATAGTCGTTCCAGGTACAACACGCTCAACGTATGCGAAGCCATTTGCAACTTGACCCATAGCCAAGTTACCTTCGATACTGTCGCCAGGGTGCAATAGGATAGCATTAACATTTCCAAGCTGTCCGCCTCCTAGAATGTGCTCAATGGTAAAATCAACTATAGTGTCCCCGTCTAGATCCAACTCGTAGATACCATTAACGATCGTCGTATCGTCAATATCTGTATATACATATTGTGCTTGTGCAGCAGTGGTGCCCAATACAGCGGCAGCGGAGGCCATGTATTTTGCTAATGGGGTATTGTTGTTTTTATCCATGGGGGCAAATATAGGCTTAAAACCTTCTTAAACGGGGCTTTACAACCCCTTTCAAAAGGGAAATATCCACTGAATTAACACAATGTTTAGATAGCTCGGACAGTGCTTCATCCAAGGCCGGACTTATTCTATCATGAACCGCAGCATCGTACAAATCTTCATAACTAAGATTTATCCACACCACCTCTGGATCCATCTTAGCCCACAAAACATGCTTTTCAAACTCAGCCTCCCACCGATTGTGTTCTTCCCAGTTCAGTGGTGCACCTTCAGCATTGGCCATCTTGCGCTGGCTCTGCAATAGCGCATTGACTTCGCGTCGCATCGCAACAATGACCTTCGGACCTGCAGGCATAGGGGCTTGCCTTAGTAATGGGAAAACGATCTTTAATGCTTTACCTCCTTGTTGAGCAATCCACTCTTCACTTAGGGTCCAATTTTTAACTGACTCATGCTCAAAATACCCCTCCTCATTGTGAACATCTGACCTTCGTTCACCATCAGTCACCGCAGGAATTCCCGCTGCCTGCAGAAGTTGCATCGCTAAAGAAGTTCCACTGCGCGGCGGACCGGTAACAACAAATAATGGTGCAGCGTCTTTTGTTCCTTGCATCTGCATATATAATGATTGCGCTACAGCGCTTTCCTCTAGCATGCCGAGCTCTCTGAACACCCCCGCCATAGCGCCATGAATCTTGGGTTGATGAAATCTGAGTTCTGTACTTTTCAGCCCCACTTCCATCGCCAATGCCCATTGCTTACGAGCCAAATACAAACGGAACTTGAGGTTGAGCACTTCAACAGTATCTTTTTGAGCACCACTAAGGAGTTCTTCTAATGCATCCCATAGGTCCGATTTCGCCAATAATCGGCCCCAAAGCACGATCAACTCGACCGACCGGGTTCCCGAAATACCCTCAGGCAACTCCCATCGCTCTCCTCTTGAGATCGCCACTAGCGTAGTATAATAAACCTTTACGCCCGCCAATTCCTTCTCGCGCATCAATCCCAGCACCCCCGCCAATTCTTCAAACTGTCGGGACTCGGCCAACAACGCTGCAGCCAACAAAACATATCTCGTCGGGCTATCCTCTCCTATTTCCAAAGTCTGCAACGCTTGCCAAGCCGCCTGCGGGCGCCCCTGCGCCCGTAAGCTCCGGGCGAGATAATACACGTTTTCTCTCATCCGCGCTCCGCCCTGCGCCACATCCTGCTCCGCCAAATACCCCAGCTTCACCAGAGCATCTAGGAGCTCTTCCTCCAGTTGGGGCTGAGCGATTTCCTGGCGCTGTTGCGGTAGGTTCTTATCCACTGTTGGCAGTTCTAATGCCCCCTCATGCCAACCGTGCGGAAGCTTTCCCTCCATCAATGGCGCGGCTTTTAACCCATGTAGTGCAAGAACTATCGGAGCAATATCCAACAAGGTTAGTCCGGACAGATGCATGATAGCGGGAACATTAGGCCCGGCAGCCGCAAAAATTCCATAAAATTGGTGCTCCAAAGCTGGGGCTCCGGCGTGCTGGGGTAATTGGGCCCAGCGCTCCTCACCACTTCGAAAACCGTGATCACTGAGCAAGATGAAATTCGCTTTTGGCTGTAAATCCCTGTATTTTCCCAAGAATAAATCATGCATGCGGTAAGCCGCTTCTACGATGTATGCGTACTTTTTAAAATCAACATCACTAACCGTGTCCAATTTCGGTGGATGAAACTTCATCGCCAGGTGCTTGAAATGATCCAACGCATCAAAATACACGCTGGCATGTCCGCCCGCGGCAGCATCCATGGCAAGGGTTGCCGCAACATGTGTATTAATGGCCTGAACGGTTATTTTCAAGACGCTGCGCACAATATCATCCTTCGAATCCACTTCTAGGTTTGGGAAAAATGATGCAATGACCTCAGCGGGCAGCTCCTCGGGCTTCACTCGAAGTTGGGCATAAAGGCCTTGAAGGGCATCGGGCACCATTCCCTGCGCCAACCAATGCTCATCATCACTCAAGGCGAGGTTAGAAATTCGCACACCACCAAGCTTTGAGGGTTTTGCAGGATGAGAAGGCCACCAAGCGACCGAAGAGGCGGGAATATTATTTGATTCCAGAATGTCCCAAAACGTGGGAACCTTGATGCTGGATCCGCGGACCGCTCGGATCTGGCCATCGTGCCACTGCGTGAATCCGTGTATACCGTGATCCGCGGGCCAGCGTGAGGTAGCGATGCTGGTCCACAACATTGGGGAAATAGGCGGATCCATGGAGGCAATGGGCGCATGTATTCCATCACTCATCAATTGAACGAGATTCGGGAGTGCACCTTTTTGAAGGAGGGGCTTCGCTATGGTCCAATCGGCCGCGTCCCAACCCACCAATACACTAGTTAGCTTCGATCCTCGCAACAAATGATCAAAGTCATTAAGGTCGACACCTTTCCAAGCAGCCACGTTTTTATAACCGCCTGCGAAAAATCCTAAGGTATGTTGCTGAGGCACCTCCATTTCGTAAAAGTAATTGCTAAATTTGGCTTAGACCCCACAACGCCGCATGAAGCATCGCAAATACTTGGAAACCGCCGGACTTGGCTGGAATGCTATCAAAGCTTCTCCCCTGCGCACTGTACTGACATCGCTCATTATTTCTTTTGGTATCATGGCATTAGTGGGCATCCTTAGCGCCACTGACGCACTCAAGCAAACCCTTGAGACGAACTTTACAAGCCTCGGTGCCAACACTCTTACTGTTCGCAGCAGTCAAGGCGGTTTTTTCGTTGGTGGTGCAGAATATAGAGAGAACCCGAAAATCACCTATCGCCAGGCCGAAGCTTTCAAAAAGCGAATGGATTACCCGGGCGCCATTACCTCTATCACTTATATCGCTGGAGGAACAGCAAAACTAGCCTACGAGAACATCGCCACGAACCCAAACAACATGGTAACTGCGGTGGATGAGAATTATTTAATCACAGGAGGTTTTGAACTTTCCGAGGGAAGAAATTTCACCTCAGACGACGTGTTCTCAGGCAGGAATTATACCATCCTTGGAAATGAAACCAAGAAGACTCTTTTCGGAGACGCGCCGGCTACGGGCAAAATGATTAAAATTCAAGGCAAACCATATATGGTCGTTGGTGTTCTCGCCGAAAAAGGAAACTCCGGAATGTTTTCTGGGGATCGTGGCGCATGGGTTACGCTTACCTACGCCCGTTCAAATTTCACTGCAGGCGTGCCAAATTACGTGATAAGCACAATGGCTCCCAACGCTCAACTACTAAATGCAGTAGAAGGTCATGCTACGGCGCTGATGAGAAGCGTACGAAAACTATCACCGAAGGAGCGCGACAACTTTAGTATAGTCCGAAGTGATAGCGTAGCGAAAAGCCTTATCGAAAACCTTAGCATGGTCACAAAGGTGGCGTTCATCATAGGCATCATCACCCTATTAGGAGCTTCTATTGCTTTAATGAATATCATGCTTGTAAGTGTTACTGAGCGCACTCGCGAAATCGGTACTCGAAAAGCCATTGGCGCCACTAAACGCAGCATTACGCAGCAGTTCTTAACGGAGGCTATAATCATCACCCAGCTCGGGGGATGGACGGGAATTCTTTTTGGAATAGCAATCGGCAATGTTGTTGCCCAACAAATTGGCGGTCACTTCTTCATACCATGGATATGGATTATCGTGGCATTTATTATGTCTGTAGGCGTTGGGCTATTAGCCGGTTGGTACCCTGCTAAAAAGGCGGCCGACCTCGACCCAGTAGAGGCCTTGCGTTACGAATAAGATTACTCTAATCCGTCTTTCTTCTTTTCCATCTTGATATAGCCAACGGCAGCACCAAAAGCTACACCCATAGCAATCCAAAATCCGAGGTTATCTGTTAATACACCGAATACCACACCGGCCATTAAACCATAACTGATAAATTGGCCAACGACCTTGTTCTCTTTTTCATTCATGTCCGGAAGATAGGTATAAAAAAAGCCACCCCGAAGGATGGCTTTCTTATCGTTAAATGAATGCTTAAAGCTTATGCTTCAGCAACTACATCAAATTCGAAGTTCACAACCACTTCGCGGTGAAGACGTACGCTAGCGCTGTAGTGACCTACTGCCTTGATCGTACCACCTGTGATTGAGATGAACTTTTTGTCCAAAACAACACCTGATTTAGCCAATTCATCAGCAACGTTTGCGTTGTTGATTGAACCGAACAATTTGTTGCCCTGACCTAGTTTAGCGCTTAGCTTCAACTCAACACCTGCCAATTTCTCTGCAGTTGCTTTTGCATCAGCGATTGCTTGAGCTTCTTTGTGCGCACGTTGACGCAAGTTCTCAGCCAATACTTTCTTTGCGCTTGCTGTAGCCAACACACCGAATCCTTGTGGGATAAGGAAGTTGCGTCCGTAACCGTCTTTTACAGTTACCACGTCATCAGCAAAACCTAGGTTCTCTACGTCTTTCTTTAGAATGATTTCCATGGTAAACTATTATTTTAGGTTATCTGCTACGTAAGGCATCAATGCAATGTGGCGTGAACGC
>CAJXTR010000101.1 GCA_913060465.1 uncultured Cryomorphaceae bacterium
GCAGTAGAAAACACGCAGAAAGGCATTCGTTTGGCCTATGTTCGTATTGATTCATTGCAGAGCCAATACACCTATTTCCAAGAATTGGCCGATGAACTTCAGGCTGAGGAGCAAGAGATCGTTGCAGACTTACAACGCCGTCAGCAAACCTTGCGAGAAAACATCGCCTTGTATCAACAAGAGGCCACTAAAATGACGCAAGCTCAACGCAACGCCAATGAGGCTGATTTGATGCGCGTACAGCAGCAATACCAGCAGGTTGAACAAGCTGCTCAAGAACGCTTAATGCGCAAGCAAACGGACTTGGCCAATATGCTAAAAGCGGATATGGACAAGGCTATTGATGTGTTGAAGAAAGACCTAAACCTAGACTTCATCCTACTATACGAAGAAGGCGGTCAGATTATCTACGCGAATGATGAGTTTGATATCACTGCACGCATGGTTGAAATGCTCAACGAAAGCGCCGAAGCCCCAATGGAAGAAGATGCTGAGGCAGCTTCTAGTGAGGCGGCCGATTCTGCCAGTGCCGAGTAAAATTTTTTGGACCTTATAAAAAAAGCCCGGGCGGATGCCCGGGCTTTTTTTATGTGCAAGTTTTTTTGCCTTAGAGGTAATAACGGAATCCCGTTGCCAATCCCAAACTGTAAGGAATCTCACGAAGACCTACATCCGCATTATTCATAGGCAGCAAGCCTAGTCGGAATTCACCGCGCAGGGTAAGGACCAGATCATTTGCCACTCGGAATTCATTGCCTAGTGCAAAGCCGATGGCGCCATTGAAGCCGTTGTGGTATTTCGTATCCGTACCGCGCTGGTACATCAATCCCAAAGCACCAGTGACCGCATCCGTAGAATAGTTCGGCGCACCGCTTTCCCATTGGCGCTCGATTTTTTGCATGAAAATCAAGTCATAAGAAGGAACCACTTGGAGTGCCCAAACGTCTGTCATCTGCGTATGGAAAATGATTTGGATGGGAATAGCAATAGCTTCAAAGCGCGTTGTTGCCGGTAAGTTGGCTATGGTGTCTTGGAAGACCGCATTTTGGTCGAAGGCTGCAAAACCTTTCGTCACAAATCCAGAATTCACCGTAGTGAAGCCTATACCCAAGTGGAACATCTCGCGAAGCTCGAAGTAGGACATTAAGCCCATGCGCTGGCCAAAGACAGCGCCCGCATCTTCAGAGGTCAAGGCGTACAACTCGTTACCATCCTTTACCGGCTCGTACAAGGCCAAACGACGCGAGGCGTATTCCGGTGCATAGAGCAACTGGAAGGAGAAACGCGTGTCGCGTACTTTATCATCGGTAAAGTATTCTATGGTTTGATTTTTCGGCTGCGCCCATGCCAATGCAGGAGCGATAAGGGCCATGACCATGGCCCATTGCTTTAGGGTTTTCATAGTGCGAAATGGTTTTTCCAATCGGACAATACTTTATCTAGACCTTCTGGGTTCTTACCGCCTGCGGTAGCAAATGCCGGCTGACCGCCACCGCCACCTTGAATATGCTTGGCGAGTTCACGAACGGCGTTTCCAGCGTGCCAACCTTTATCAGCGACTAATTCGTCACTCACTCCAATACTGACGGTCGCCTTACCTTCCCAGGCGTTAGCGAATATCACTAGGGTATTGCCTTGGCCTTTAAGCTTGAAGACCATGTCTTTTACGCTGCCTCCGTCCATATTAGTGCGGGCAACAATGGCGCGAATACCACCGTAATCTTCTGAATTATTTTCAAGATCCTGAGCAGCAGCCATGGCCTTTTCCTTACGCAGTGCGTCCACCTCTTTCTGTGCTGCGGCTTCTTTATCCTTCAGCTGCTGAATGGCTCCAGCGAGATCTTTAGGATTCTTCAATACTTCGGCAGCTGCTTTGTAGTTGGACAACGCTGTGTTGACATAGTTTATCGCCCCAGCACCCGTCATCGCTTCGATACGGCGTACTCCAGCAGCAACAGCACCTTCATTTGTGATTTTAAACAACCCGATAGATCCGGTCGCCGGCACGTGAATACCGCCACACAATTCGATCGAAGAACCGAACTTAATGGCACGAACGGTGTCGCCATATTTCTCACCAAAGAGCATCATCGCACCCATCTCCTTCGCCTCAGCAATAGGAATATTGCGGTGCTCCTCCAATGGATAATTTGCTTGGATGCGTTGATTGACCAAAGATTCAATTTGCACGAGCTCTTCATCGCTTACTTTTTGGAAGTGCGAGAAGTCGAAACGTAAGTATTCTGAGTTTACCAAGGATCCCTTTTGCTCCACGTGCGTGCCCAATACTTCGCGTAGAGCTTCGTGCATCAAGTGGGTAGCACTGTGGTTCTTCGCTGTTTCACGACGCTTGCTCTCGCTTACCTGAGCGGTCCAATTTCCACTCAAATCAGCAGGCAATTCTTTCGCAAAATGAACAATGATACCGTTCTCTTTCTTGGTATCGAAAATGCCAATCTTCTGATCGTTTTGAACCAACGAACCGGTATCACCTACTTGGCCACCACCCTCAGGGTAGAATGGAGTTAGGCTCAATACCAACTGGTAAAACTCTTTGTTCTTAGCGCTGACCTTGCGGTAACGTGTGATGCGTACTTCGGCAGAGGTATAGTCATAACCCACAAACTCCTCGCGATCATCTTCTTCAAGTATGGTCCAGTCGTCTGTGCTGAGTTTTGTTGCCGCACGAGAACGCTCTTTTTGCGCGGTCATCTCCGCTGTGAATTCCGCCATATCGACCACCTTGTCGTTCTCACGCATGATGAGCTCTGTAAGGTCGATTGGGAATCCATAGGTATCGTATAATTCGAAAGCACGCTTTCCGTCCAAGGTTTTATTCCCTTCGGCCAAGAAATCATCGAGCTTGGCCAAGCCCTGCGCGAGTGTGCGCAAGAAGCTTTGCTCTTCTTCTTCGATCACCTTCATCACTAAGGATTTTTGTGTAGTGATTTCAGGGAAGAATTCGCCCATTTGAGCCTCCAAGGTTTCCACGAGTTGGAACATGAAAGGCGTTTTCAAATCTAAATAGGAGAAGCCGTATCGAATCGCTCGACGCAGAATGCGACGGATGACGTATCCCGCACCTGAGCTAGAAGGCAATTGGCCATCTGCAATGGCAAAGGCAACCGCACGGATGTGGTCAGCAATGACGCGTTGTGCAATATCAGTAGCTTCAGATTTACCGTAAGCAATACCTGAAATGCTCGATATTTTATTCAATAATGGGGTGAAAACATCTGTGTCGTAGTTCGACTGCTTGCCCTGTAAAGCCATACAAAGACGCTCGAAGCCCATGCCCGTATCAATGTGCTGGGCAGGCAAGTTTTCCAAGCTACCGTCTGCCTTACGATTGAACTGCATAAATACAAGGTTCCAAATCTCAACAACTTGAGGATGGTCCTCGTTCACTAAGGAAGCGCCTGATACTGCTGCGCGATCTGCATCACTGCGCAAATCGATATGAATCTCACTACACGGACCACATGGGCCACTCTCGCCCATCTCCCAGAAGTTGTCCTTCTTGCTTCCATCTAAAATTCGGTCTGCAGCTACGTGTTGTCCCCAAAGACCTGCAGCTTCATTATCGCGAGGCAATCCATCGCCTTCATCACCGCCAAAGACGGTTACATACAATCTGTCCTTTTCGAGACCATATACCTCGGTCAACAATTCCCAAGCCCAATTAATGGCATCCTCCTTGAAGTAATCACCGATGGACCAGTTCCCCAACATCTCAAACAAAGTGTGGTGGTACGTATCGTGGCCAACCTCATCCAAATCATTGTGCTTCCCACTAACGCGTAGACATTTTTGTGTGTCGGCAATACGTGCATTTTTCGGGGCGGCATTGCCCAAAAAGAAGTCTTTGAACGGGTTCATACCCGCATTAATAAACATGAGTGTAGGGTCCGATTTATTCACTACCGGCGCCGATGGCACAATCTCATGGCCTTTCTGTTCAAAAAACTCCAAAAATTTGCGACGTATCTCTTTAGAAGTCAGCATACTGTGTATAATTCCCAAGAAGGGATAGTTAAGGTTTTTATTGAAAATTGTTTCTTTGTGGCACAATATTCGCGTAAGTATTGCGTCTTAGCAAAAATAACGCACAAAGTATGGCTAAAGTAAAATACACATACGATTCTAAAACCCTGTCTTACAAAAAGATAGATAGAAATTGGAAGGTTCGCATGAAAGAGGCGAGCATCTTCGCAATCGTTTCTATGGCTTTTGGATTGGTATTTTACCTCGCCGCGGACCTTTGGTTTGAGAGCCCGAAAGAGCGCAGAATGAAGCGCGAGCTCGACAATATGGTCATCCAATATGATTTGATGAACGGTAAATTGGACCAATTGGCCAACGTCCTAAGCGACATCGAAAAACGCGACGACGAAATTTACCGCACCATTTTTGAGGCGGGTCCTATTCCAAACGAAGTGCGAACTGCCGGATTTGGGGGTGCCAACCGATACAAAAACTTGGAGGGCTTCAATAATTCGGAGCTGCTGATCGACACTCGTAAAAAGCTTGATCAAATCGCAGGGCGTGCTTATGTGCAAACCAAGAGCTTCGATGACGTTGTGGAAATGGCCCGCGACAAAGAGCAAATGCTCGCATCGATCCCTGCCATTCAACCGGTGGCGAACAAGAATTTGAAGCGCATGGCTTCCGGATATGGATACCGCATCCACCCTATCTATAAAGTACGCAAAATGCACTGGGGGATGGATTTTACCGCTCCAACAGGTACGCCTATTTATGCCACAGGCGACGGAAAGGTCAGTACCTATAAAAAATCTCGTTCGGGCTATGGGAATCACATCACCATCGATCATGGTTATGGTTACCAAACCTTGTATGCCCACATGAGCAAGGTGGATGTTCGACGCGGCCAAAAGGTAAAACGCGGTGATATCATCGGGTACGTGGGTTCCTCAGGGCGCTCTACCGCACCGCACCTGCATTACGAGGTGATCAAAGATGGCCGTAAAATCAATCCCGTCAATTATTACTTCAACGACTTGAGTCCGGAGGAATATGAGATGATGCTAGAATTTAGCAGCCACTCGAACCAGAGCTTCGATTAATGTTTTGGGCACACCAAGGGAGTGTGTTATCTTTAGGTGTACTTAAACACTTGCTATGGTCCCGCAATTGGACAAACTCTATTATGATATTGGTGAGGTCGCAGCCATGTTTGACCTCAACACGTCCAACCTGCGCTATTGGGAAAAAGAGTTCAAACAGCTCAGCCCAAAAAAGACCGGTAAAGGAAAACGAAAGTTCAGCCAAGACGATGTTCGTCTGATTGCCACTATCAATCATCTTGTGAATGAGCGCGGGTATACCCTGGAAGGTGCACGCAAGCACCTCAGCGGCAACAAAAAAGAATCCGTCGACAAAGTCGAAGTCCTCGAAAAGTTGGCCTACGTAAAAAGCGAGCTGCAGAAGATCCTTCGCACGATGAAAGCAGAATA
>CAJXTR010000102.1 GCA_913060465.1 uncultured Cryomorphaceae bacterium
CGCAAACTGGATCAATGAATAGAAACAAACAACCCAAATAACAAACAGTAATTCTATCAACGCGTCAAACACAACACATGGAAAAAAGCGCAAACGCACACATCGACAACCTATTACGCGAAGCTTCTGAAGACGGGCAAAAGATCAGTCCAATGCTCCCTGAAGAAATCAAGAATTACCTCATCGACATTGATGGCACCATCTGTGACGATATACCGAATGAGGAACCAGAGCGCATGGCGACTGCTAAAGTTTACCCAGATGCACTTAAAACCCTCAACAAATGGTACGACGAAGGACACGTGATTACGTTCTTTACCTCTCGTACCGAAGACCACCGCGAAGTAACCGAAAAATGGCTCAAAGAACACGGTTTCAAATGGCACGGCCTATTAATGGGTAAGCCACGCGGCGGTAACTACCACTGGGTGGACAATCATATCGTACGCGCCACGCGTTACACCGGTAAGTTCACTGATCTGGTAGACAAAGAAACCACCATTCAAGTTTTTGAAGAATAATCAACTATGACTGCACTTCACGTACCTACATTGGCACAAATGACGGCCGAAGGCAAAGCCCCCGAAGTTCTATTTTGGGTGGGTTGTGCCGGAAGCTTTGACGACCGTGCGAAGAAAATAACCAAAGCCTTCGCTAAAATCCTACAACACGTAGGGGTCTCCTATGCCGTACTGGGTACAGAAGAAGGGTGTACGGGAGATCCGGCCAAGCGTGCCGGCAATGAATTCCTGTTCCAAATGCAGGCCATGATGAACATTCAAGTGCTCAACGGCTACGAAGTAAAGCACATCGTAACCACCTGTCCGCACTGCTTCAATACTTTGAAAAATGAGTACCCTGAATTGGGCGGCAACTATACCGTAGAACACCACAGCCAGTTCCTCAACGGCCTCCTCAAAGCCGGTCGTTTAAAAATCGAGGGCGGCCAATTCCGCGGTAAGAAAATCACCTTCCACGATCCGTGTTACCTCGGGCGTGCGAACGATGAATACGAAGCACCTCGAGCGCTTCTTGAAAAGCTTGATGTTGAACTTCGTGAAATGCGTCGCTGCAAGCAAAACGGCCTTTGCTGCGGTGCTGGCGGTGCGCAGATGTTCAAAGAAGCGGAAAAAGGAACGGCAGAAATCAACCACGTTCGCGCCGATGAAGCCTTGGAAACAAAGGCGGAGATTGTGGTAGCGGGTTGTCCCTTCTGTAATACCATGCTGACGGACGGAGTGAAAAACCGTGAAAAAGAAGCCGAAGTTCAAGTATTGGACTTGGCGGAAATGATTGCCCTCGCTGAAGATTTATAAGAATGGGAATGCACAACATGAATCCTGCGTCAAGGATGTGGTTTTATGGCTTGGCGCAACCGTTGAGCGGTGCGCAGAGTGAGGAATTGGTCCAATTAATGGATGAGTTCATCAGCCAATGGAAAGCCCATGGAGCACAACTCGCCGCAGCCTACCGATGGATAGACCACCAATTTCTGATCATCGCTGTCGACGAAGGCCAGCAACAGGCCACCGGATGTAGCATCGATAAAAGCGTTCACCTACTTCAAGAATTTGGCGCCAAGCATGGTGTAGACTTCTTCAATCGCATGCTCATCCATGCCCAAACCGGCGAAGGATTCACCTCCTATTCTACGGCCGCACTGAAAGCAGCCATTGCCGAGGGCGTAGTCGACGAGAACACCCTAGTGCTGCACACTACTGCGGCCACACTCGGCGAGAGTGGCTCAGGTTTGATACCGCTCAAGGAAAGCTGGGCAGCCCGATTTTTATAGCATTAAAAAAGCGACCCAAGGGTCGCTTTTTTCGTATTCTTCCAGGCTTAGAATACAGCCTGTGCAATTTGATGAATGTTCGCACTCTTACCCATGCTGTAGTAGTGCAGGACCGGCACTCCAGCCGCTTTCAACTCCTTACTTTGCTGAATACACCACTCGATACCCAATTGCTTTACTTGTGCATTATCCTTACACTTGATCGCTTGAATGGCCAATTCGTCCGGAATGTCCACGTGGAAGATCTGCGGTAAAATGCTCAATTGGCGCTTGGTCGATAAGGGCTTCAATCCAGGAATGATTGGAACGGTAATACCCGCCTCACGGCACTTATCCACAAAGGCAAAGTATTTCGAGTTGTCGAAGAAGAGTTGGGTGACAATATAATCGGCCCCAGCTTCCACCTTAGCTTTCAAATGCTCAATATCAATGTTCAAGGAAGGCGCCTCGAAGTGCTTCTCCGGATACCCTGCTACCCCAATACAAAAATTCGTTGCGGTGGTGTTCTGCAAATCTTCATCTAAATACTGACCTTGGTTCAATTGCTTGATCTGCTTTACCAAATCAATAGCAAAGGCGTTGCCCTCTGGATGTGGCGTGAAATAGCTCTCGTGCTTGGCCTGATCGCCGCGCAGCGCTACCACGTTCTCGATGCCCAAGAAGTTCAAATCAATGAGCAAGTTCTCCGTATCCTCCTTTGAGAATCCACCACACAACACGTGCGGCACCGTTTCAGTATCATAGCGGTGCATAATCGCAGCACAAATACCAACCGTTCCGGGTCTTTTACGTACTACCTTCTCCTGAAGCAAACCATTGTCCAATCGCTTGTACACAGTCTCTTCTCGGTGATAGGTCACATCAATAAACGGCGGCTTGAACTCCATCAATGGATCAATGTTGTCAAAGATCTCTTGGGCCTTCTGTCCCTTTAGTGGCGGCAAAATCTCAAAGGTGAATTCACACCCCTTAGTATTCGCTAGTATATCTGTAATCTTCATATCAGTAATTCAAATTAGGAGCAAGCCATTTTTCGGCCAACTCCACTGTTATCCCACGCATAGCTGCATAGGCCTCTACTTGGTCTTTGGCCAATTTTCCTACGGCGAAGTATTTGCTCTCCGGATGAGCGAAGTAATACCCGCTCACACTCGCCGCAGGGTACATGGCAAGGCTTTCGGTCAACGACATGCCTATTTCCTCAGCCTTTAACAGCTCAAAAATGGTGGCTTTATCCAAGTGATCCGGACAAGCGGGGTAGCCCGGTGCTGGACGTATTCCTCGGTACTTTTCAGCGATAAGTTCATCGTTCGTGAGCTGCTCTTCTGGTGCATAACCCCAGAATTCGCGACGCATGCGCAGGTGCAGGTATTCGGCTAGGGCCTCGGCTAATCGGTCCGCTAGAGCCTTTAACATCAAGGCATTGTAATCATCCAATGCATCCTCAAAACGCTTCAACGGGCCTTCCATATCCAAGCCTGCCGTCACTGCGAAACATCCCATGTAATCTTGAACCGTGCCTTCGGGAGCGATGAAATCTGCCAAGCTCTGGAACTTAGACTTCTCACCCGTCTGGCGCAATGCATAGAAACTGCCCAATGCACCATGCTCACCGAGCTTGATTTCCTCACCAGCACTGTTTGCAGGGAAAATCCCATAGGCCGCTTTCAAAGTAAGCCAACCGCCTTTTTTGATTTCTCGAAGCATGGCTTGGGCATCCTTGAAAAGCTTCTGCGCTTCTTCACCTACTACCTTATCCTCTAGTATCCGCGGGTATTTTCCAAAGAGCTGCCACGTCTGGAAAAACGGCGTCCAATCGATGTATGGAATGACATCCGCTACAGCGATATCGTGCACTTGCTTGCTTCCAATAAACTTCGGTGTCGGAACAGTATCCGCATTAAAAACAAGTTTTGGTTTGTGCTCCTGCGCAAATTCGAAAGGTACCAATGCCTTGCGTTCACGCTGCTTGGCATAACCTTCACGCACCTTATCCAAGGACGCTTTCTCTTGTAGAATATACGTAGGACCTTCCTCCGACAACAGTTTTGAACTCACCCCAACCGCGCGGCTCGCATCACTTACATGCATAACTGCACCACTGTATTCTGGGTCAATCTTAACCGCGGTATGTGCTCTAGAGGTCGTCGCACCGCCGATCAGCAGAGGAATGTTCATTCCTAAACGTTCCATCTCTTTGGCGATGTGAATCATCTCATCCAGTGATGGCGTAATCAAACCACTAAGTCCTAATATGTCTACCTGGTGCTCTTGGGCGGCCTGCAGGATTTTCTCCGGCGGCACCATCACCCCGAGGTCAATGATTTCAAAGTTGTTACAGGCCAATACGACACCAACGATGTTTTTACCAATGTCGTGAACATCGCCTTTCACGGTAGCAAGCAAGACTTTTCCAGCACTGGAAGTTCCGCCTTCTGCTTTTTCAGCCTCGAGGTACGGTAATAGATAGGCCACGGCCTTTTTCATTACTCGGGCACTCTTCACCACTTGAGGCAAGAACATTTTTCCTTCTCCAAAGAGATCTCCTACGACGTTCATTCCGTCCATTAGGGGACCCTCGATGACCTGAAGCGGGCGGTCAAATTGTTGACGCGCCTCTTCAACATCCTCATCAATGAATTCTGTAATTCCTTTGATCAGTGCATGTTCCAATCGCTTTGCAACGGGCTCATTACGCCATTCGAGAATCTTCGTTTCATCTTTCACAGTACCTGCCACGGTCTGCGCGAAATCAAGCAATCGTTCTGTCGCATCGTCTCTGCGGTCAAGCAAAACGTCCTCGATATAGGTCATAAGCTCCTTGTCCACCTCTTCGTATACCTCGAGCATGGTCGGGTTTACAATCCCCATGTCCATCCCATGCTGGATGGCGTGATACAGGAATGAGGCATGCATCGCTTCACGGACCGTATTGTTACCGCGGAAGCTGAAACTTACATTACTTACCCCACCACTAACCTTAGCGTAGGGAAGGTTTTCTTTAATCCATTTTGTCGCTCGGAAAAAATCCAAAGCATTCAATCGGTGCTCCTCCATACCAGTAGCTACCGGGAAAATATTGGGATCAAAAATGATGTCCTCTGGTGGGAATCCAACCTTTTCTACGAGCACCTTATACGAGCGTTCACAGATTTCAATACGACGCTCGTAATTATCCGCTTGTCCATCCTCGTCAAATGCCATGACGATGACTGCTGCGCCGAAGCGCTTGATGGTGGTGGCTTGTTGAATAAACTCAGCTTCTCCCCCTTTCAATGAAATGGAGTTCACAACCGATTTTCCTTGCACACACTTTAATCCCGCCTCGATGATCTCCCATTTTGAAGAATCAATCATGATGGGAATACGTGCAATATCCGGTTCTGCAGCAATGAGATTTAGGAATGTTGTCATGGCTTCCACGCCATCGATCATCCCTTCGTCCATGTTAACATCAAGGATTTGAGCCCCGCCTTCTACTTGGTCACGAGCTATATCGAGGGCTTCGTCAAACTGACGTTCTTTGATCAATCGCAAAAACTTGCGCGAACCCGTTACGTTCGTACGCTCTCCGACATTTACAAAATTTGTTTCCGGAGTAATAATCAGCGGTTCCAGCCCGCTGAGTCGCATGGGTCTTGGAGGCAGAT
>CAJXTR010000103.1 GCA_913060465.1 uncultured Cryomorphaceae bacterium
AATGCTGCTTTGAGTTTGTCTACCTCAGCCTTGCGCTTCTCATTCTCAGTTTGCGCAATGACCAAATCAGATTTAACCGTTTCCAGGTCAGCCTGAGTTTGCTTAAGGGCCCCTTTTGTTTTTGAAAGTTTGCCCGATAAGTCTGTGTTTTGCTCGCTGAGGTTCTCAATCTCACCCTTGAGGCCTCGCATGTTTAGGAAGTTGTAAACGACAAAGACCAAGAAGGCCAGCGAGATGATCTTGTTTGTAATGTCGTACGAGTTATCCTCGGTTAAAAAGAGAAAATACACAGAAGCTAAAACTGCAATTCCCCCTATGAGAATGGCAGCCAGCTCAACAGATTTAGAACGTGCGGTAGATGACATGGAGTGTTGTTTGTTTTGTTCGCGAAACAGTTAATCGCCGTAACAAGGCTCAAAATCAATCTGTTTCCTTTCTAAATCTACATTTTTTACGGTGATTTTCATAGGATCTCCTAATTGATATATTCTCCCGGTGCTTTCCCCTTCAATACAGAAGTTCTTGCTGTCGAAGACATAGTAGTCGTCGCGGAAGTCGCGAATGCGGATCATGCCCTCACAATAATTGTCGACCAATTCCACATACACACCCCATTCCGTTACACCTGAAATAACCCCCATAAAGCTCTCGCCCACGTGCTTTTCGAGGAATACGGCCTGCATGTATTTGATCGAAGCACGCTCCGCATCGGCCGCAGCTTTTTCGCGCTCACTACTGTGCTCACATAAGGATTCGTATTGCCCGTAGTTCGGTGATTTGCCGCCGTCGAGGTAGTGCTGCAATAATCGGTGCACCATAACATCCGGGTAACGACGAATAGGAGAGGTAAAATGCGTGTAATAATCAAAAGCCAAACCGTAGTGACCAATATTCTGAGTCGTGTACTTCGCCTTGCTCATCGTGCGGATGGTCAAGGTTTCAATCATATTCGCCTCCGGTGTATTCTTTACATCATCGAGCATCTTGTTCAAGCTACGCGTAATGGCTGTCTTGCTGTTCAGGCGTACCTCATGGCCGAATTGGCGCACAAAAGTGCTCAAATCTTGAAGCTTTGTAGGATCTGGGTCGTCGTGAATACGATACACGAACGTATCTCCTGTCGGCTGTCCACTCTTGGCTTTTCCAATGAACTCCGCCACCGAACGGTTGGCCAAGAGCATGAATTCTTCAATCAAATGGTTGGCATCACGGCTGACCTTGAAGTAGACACCTGTAGGTTCGCTGTTCTCGTCCAGGTGGAATTTCACTTCCTTCTTATCAAAACTCAACGCCCCCTTACCCATGCGAACCGCACGCAGTTTCTTCGCCATGCCATCTAGTGTGCGAATGGCGTCGTAGAAATCTGCCTTCTTTCCCTCAGGGTGGTTGTCCTCAATGATTTGTTGCGCCTCTTCATAGGCAAATCGACGGTCACTATGGATCGCCGTCCGGCCGAACCAGCGGTCGTGCACCGTACCTTCTTCATCCATCTCGAATACAGCGCTGAAGGTATATTTATCCTCATTTGGGCGAAGTGAACAGACCCCGTTTGACAGGACCTCGGGAAGCATCGGGACTACTCGGTCCACTAGATAAACACTCGTTGCGCGCTCCACGGCCTCTTCGTCTAGAATGGAGTCCGGCTGTACATAGTGACTCACATCCGCAATGTGCACACCCACTTCCCAATGGCCGTTTTCTAACTTTTGCAACGACAAGGCATCATCAAAGTCCTTTGCATCTGCAGGATCAATGGTGAACGTTGGTACGCCACGGAAATCACGACGGTTCTTTTTAATCTCCGCCTCATCTATGCTTTGGTTGAGACGATTTGCCTCTGCTTCAACCTCTTCAGGAAACTTATATGGAAGGCCAAATTCAGCCAAGACCGCATGAATCTCTGTGTTGTGATCTCCAGCATCGCCGAGCACTTCGATGATTTCACCGAACGGCGAACTTGCATTTGCGGGCCAATCAATGATTCGCGCCACTGCTTTTTGTCCGTGCTTTACCCCAGCCAACTTCTCCTGAGGAATAAAAATATCCACCAACATCTTGCGGCTCGAGGGGACCAAAAACCCAAAGGTTTTGCCTATTTCAACCGTGCCCACAAACTCCATTCGCTTGCGCTCAACAATCTCAATGATTTCACCCTCCAACTTCTTGCCTCCACGACGCGCATAAAGACTTACTTTAACTGTATCACCGTCTAATGCGTGGTTCAGGTTCGCTGCGCGAATAAGGATGTCCGATTCCGTATCTGGGCTCACCACATACGCGTTTCCATTACCCGCCATATCCACTACACCAGTAGTGAATACAGCATTGTATTTCAGCTTGTATTTTCCACGGTCCACCATCAAAATGGTGCCGTTGCGCTCCATATCAGAAAGTGCCATTTCCAACTTGGCCTTAACCATAGCCGGCTTGTAGCCCAGTTGTGCTGCGAGCTGCTTGTAGTTAAATTTCCGAGTAGGGTATTTGCGAAAGACGCCCTCTAAAGCCTGGGCATAGGCCTTGATATCTATGCTTGTCGAGCGCTTATTGGCCCGCTTATTGTGCTTTCTTGCCATATATTGAAGTAAAGATACATTTTATCCAACGCCCGAAGCTGTTTTTCCTAATTGGACACAAAACTTCAACATTATTTAAACCCAAGACAATCCTTGGTTTGATCCCTTGTTGGAAAATAGCTTTTTCTCATAGTGTTTAGGGCAAGGTCTTTGCACCCCAATAGCATACCTTTAGTATTCATTAAACCGTTCCAAACATGAAACGCCTATTTCTTTCTTCGGCCCTAGCCTTAAGTACCATAATGACCGCTCAAGTAGCGGAAGAAGCCCCTGCCGTGGATACAGCATTCGCCGAAGCAGAAGCCGAGGCGGTCGAAGAAGCCGCCGCTCCTACAAGCGAAGACTTGCAAAATACCTCAATGGATATAAATTGGGTAATCTGGAGGTTGCAAGAGGGCGAACTTTCTAAAGAGGAGGCACAAGCCAAGATGGATTCGATCATCTCTGAACTGTATTTAGCCTCCGCCTCGTATTTTGAGAACTACGTAGCTCCAGTACCTGAAGCTGCGACTTGGAACGATGAGTTTTCAGTTGCCTATGAAGGGTCCGATTCTACCCAGTACCCGCAAGAATACTACGACTCCATCGTCGAAGATTTCGATTTCGACTTTTCAGAGTTTTTCTCTGCCACAGAAAAGAAAAAGACCTTCGTTTTTGAATGGCATTTCGGAACGGCCCAGCTCCTTTTAAACGACCAGAGTCAAGCCGCAACCATGGACTACGTTAGAGACTTCCTGTCTGCCGAAAACCGCATCTTATTTGGAAAAAAATACCGTATGGGCGGTGTTAAATCTCCTGTCCAAGCCCAATGGGCGATGGGGCTCCACAGTGCGACTTTTGCGCTTAGTGATGGAGTTACCATGACCAAAGACCCAATCGATGGAACTACCACCGGGCTGGTTTCCATTCAACAAATGAACAGTGTTCGCCAAAACAACTGGAGCATTACCTCTTTTGAAGTTCCCTTGATGATTCACCTAGACCTAAGTCCGAAAGGAACGTTTAATGAAGGTCTTAACGTGGGGCTCGGTGTAAGCGGACGCTGGTCTTGGATTGGCCAAGCTTCCTATGCGGGTCGCGACCTTAACAACGGTTATTTCACCCAAGTTTCTCAAGGGAATTACAACCTCCGTCCGTTAAACTATGGCCTTCTTGCACAAGTTGGATACAAAAAACTAAAAGCTACCGGGCGTTTAGAGCGCATGCCGTTATTCAAAGACGGTGCTTATGGTGAAGAGGTGTTCCTTGGGTCTATTGCACTGGGCTTCTCGCTGAACTAAGCCCGCCTAATGATCCGCCACCTAGCCCTTTTATTGTTCCTTCCTGCCGCACTTTGGAGCCAGGAACTCAATCCCCTGCGTGAACTCGAAGTGCCGTATGCGGATGGTGGAGTGCTGATCGATGGTTTACTTTCAGCAAACGAATACGCCGATGCATTGCCCTTTGAGCTGTTCAATGAAATGGATCCGGATCCCAATGGAACGCCGCCTGTTTTAGCTAAGGCTTATGTCTACCGAACAGAAGAAGCTCTAATTATAGGTTTTGATTGTCCCCTGGTGGATATCGATCACTTAAGAGCTAATATTCAGCCCCGCGACAATGCTTGGGGAGACGATTTCATCGGCATCACCATGGACCTCTATGGGGACATGCGTAACACCATCTTTATTGCAGCCAATGCCCATGGTGTGCAAATCGACTTGCGCAATAACAACCCCACAATAGAAGACGAAAGCCAATACGACATCGGCTATAATATCACCTACGATACCCGCACTAACATTGGAGAAAAGGGCTGGACCATGGAAATGCGCATTCCGTTCAGTTCATTACAGTTTGAGAACAAGCCCGTTCAAAAGTGGCGCGTAGGTTTCTTCCGTGAATACTATGTAGGACCGCAGGTGCACCGAGCCATCAGCATGAATCGCAACTTTGACAATCCTTGTTTTGATTGCCAATTCAATGATTTCCTCATCCTCGAAAACATCAAGGGCGGCACACGACGTGACCTCTTGCCGTATGTATTGGGAGGACTTCCTGTCGAAAACGGAGGCTTTGGATCGCCAACTGGGAGAATTGGACTCTCCGCTTTCTATGGTATTAACTCACAGAATTCCATCGAAGCCGCCATCAACCCTGACTTCAGCACCGTGGAAAGTGACGCCGCCCAGGTGAGCGTAAATTCCGCAACGAGCTTATTCTACCCGGAGCGCCGACCGTTCTTCAACGAAGGGGCAGACCTCACGGCCACCACCATGAACTACTTTTATTCGCGCACCATTGCGAACCCGTCAGGAATGGTCAAGTACCTCGGTCAGGGCTCAAAACTTCGCACCTACGGGCTCGCGGGCTACGACCGCTCAAGCCCCTACCTCGTGCCCGGGGAAAACCGCGATATTTTAGGAACGGCAGGACAAAGCTTTGCCTCCGTAGTCCGACTATCTCGACCTCGAAAAAATGGTGCTAACCTCGGCTACCTCAGCACGAACAGACTCTATATGGACGGAGGCTCTGGACACCTCAATGCGTTTACCATTCGCGAAAACCTGAGCGACAGTTGGCGACTGACCGGAGAATATGCGTGGTCATACACTGCAGAGCCTGAAACGGATTGGGTTACGGACGGGGCCACCTTTGGAAAGTACACCGCGGCCACAGATGGTGAGTCGTTCCATGGTTTTTCTCATGCCACCGGACTTCAGCGCACCAGCCTGCATTGGGTGTCCGATATCTATTACACCCACGTTGGAGAAACCTTCCGGGCGGATATGGGCTT
>CAJXTR010000104.1 GCA_913060465.1 uncultured Cryomorphaceae bacterium
TACCGCTTTCTAACTAAACTATTGACCACCAGCGAGGTTATACCTTCATGCGCGCCCTATTGTTCAGCCTCATGATGGTATCTAACAACCCTGTTCTCTTCGATTTTTCGAAGGAAAGTTCCCTGTCCAATTGGTTCATCATCAACGACGAAGTAACCTTGGTGGAATAGATCAGTACCCACCAAAGTTTAGCTGACCACCAAATTTTATTAGGTAGGCCTCATCCCAATCCTGAACATTAATAAGACCCAAACCGGCATAAAGTTCCGCACTTATTCCGTAGAACATATCTGTGGTCTGCGTAACGCTTAATGACCATCCGTTTGCTGGCGTGGCACCCACGAAAAACTCGCTCATCACCTGGAACCCAACGCTGCTGTACCGTATGCCTTGCCAATCCACGCGTGCACCCAAGCCCACATGAAAGGTGTTCAGCCCTTCACCGTACAAACCGTCCCAACCGGGCCCAGCTACGGCTTTAAATCTGAAAAAATCCCAACCTAATCCGTATTCAGCCGAAACTTCGGGAGCTAGAACTAATGCGCTTTCGTAGTCATAGGTACCTGCGGGATCAAACTCTTCCATTGCATACAGGTTGAATGCAACACCAAGAATTAAATCACCCGAACCCAACAAGCTTTGGTCTACAAAACCACGCGTTTGAGGTGCCGTAGTTGTGCCGCCATCCTTACGAATCACGGTTTGTGCTTGAAGCCCAGTAACCCCGAGCAGTAGGGAAAGGAGTAAAATCTTTTTCATTAATTAAGGTTTAGGGTGACAATCCTCCGGCCAGGTAGGATCACCAAAGATTTCAGTATAGAAACTTGGGGTACATCTACCCTCTAAAAAACCAGCTGCTCCTCGGAACATTCCACTGGAATTAAACGTCCAAGTAGCATTTCCCTTGGCATCAAGCGCTATCAAACCGCCATTGCCAGCATCTGAGTTTAGGACCCCAAAAATCACAGCACTAGCACTCTCCTCTAGGCTCATACCTTGGTATTGCATGCGCGCATTTACTTGGAAGGCGACATTGTTTCGGATGAAGTATTCTCCATGACCCGTGCAACTCACTGCTGCGCCATTATTATCTGCATAAGTCCCAGCGCCAATGATGGGCACATCACCCACGCGACCGTATTTCTTACCCATCATACCCCCAGTGGAGGTCCCGGCGTACAAATTGCCTTGTAAATCCAAGACCACCACCCCGACGGTACCGTTCTTTTTCATCTGCGACCAACGCTCGTATTGCTCTTTACGCTTGGGTGTTAAAAAGTATTCGTTATCCACAAACTCATGTTCCTGCGTCTTGGCGAACTCCTCTGCCCCTTCGCCTATGAGTAAGACGTGTGAGGTCTCCTCCATCACCGCCCGCGCCAATTTCGCCGGGTTCTTAATATGCTTCAGCCCCGCCACAGCTCCCGCCATTTTGGTAGAACCATCCATCACCGAAGCGTCTAGCTCCACTTCGCCCTGATCATTAAACACCGCTCCTTTGCCCGCATTGAAATGCGGATCATTCTCAAGCATGGTTAGACATTCCACGACGACGTCCATACCATTGGTATTATAGCTCAGCATTTCGAAGCCAACCTTAAGCACAGCCTGTAGCGCAGAATCATACTCTTCGATTTGTTCATCGGTATAATACTTCCGCTCTATTCCGCCCGCTCCCCCATGAATAAGGATTACCGGCCCAATAAAAGAAAACTGCTGGTGGTTTTGTGCAGTGAGTAGTGAGGGGAATAAAATGGCGAAAAAGAGAAGGTGTCGCATAAGGTTGTTATTGAGCTTGGTACTAGGACCTATGTCCTAGCACTGTCCTAAAATACAACGAGAATTGGCCTGAGAAAAACTTGATTCCTCCATAAAATGTTAGTAGGATTGTAAGACAACAACTACAATCATCATGGGAAAACTCAAATACCTCTTTGTCTTTACCCTACCCGCCCTAGCATACATCAGCTTCCACAGCACAGGGTGGATGGCCTACCTGCCTGTGATTGAAGCATTCGTATTCATCCCCGTGATGGAGTTGTTTTTCGCGCCCAATGCCAATAACCTTGACGAATCCGAAAAGCAAGATCGTCTCGCTGACGGCTTCTACAAATTCACGCTTCGCGCCATCGTACCTTTTCAACTGATCTGGGGGTATTTCATGCTCGAGTCGGTGCAAGGAGAATTGGACACCACCACCTACGTGGGACGCATCCTTTCCTACGGCATCATGTGCGGCGTAATCGGCATCAATGTCGCGCATGAGTTGGGGCACAAAGTCAACAAACTGGACCAATTCTTAGCTAAGGCACTCCTCACCTCCTCACTTTACACCCATTTCTTCCTCGAGCACAACTACGGCCACCACAAAAACGTCGGCACGCCCCAGGACCCTTCAAGTGCGCGACGGGGCGAATGGGTCTACACGTTCTGGTTACGCTCCATAATTTTCTCCTATCTGAGCGCGTGGAAAATTGGCACCAAAAGGAGTAAAGGAAACCTCCTGGCCAATGAGATGATTTGGTACACTGCGGTCCAAGTCCTCTTGCTCACCCTTATCCACCAAACCTTCGGCACCACAGGGTTCATCGCATTCCTAGGTTCCGCTATAACCGGATGGATACTCCTCGAAACCGTCCAATACATCGAGCATTACGGGCTGGCCCGAACTAAAGTCAGCGACAACCGCTTCGAAACCGTCAACCCCACACACAGCTGGAATTCTAACCACCAATGGGGCCGCGCCATCCTTTTTGAGCTTTCACGCCACAGCGACCACCATTATTTGCCCCACAAAGACTACGTAACCCTTGACCACCACGAGGAAAGCCCGCAACTACCCACGGGCTACCCGGGAATGATGCTATTAAGCCTCATCCCACCATTGTATTTCAAACTCGTCCACAAACGAATTCCGCAATAAAACCGTGAACCATCTTTTTGCAATAGCGTTGTTTTCAAAAACACCTTTGCATGAGAACCCTAATCACTGCCTTTTTCGCACTGAGTCTTTTTTACAGCTGCTCAACCGGAACCCCTACCTTCTGCGGTGACGGCATCCAAAACGGAAACGAAACTGGGATAGATTGTGGTGGCGACTGTCCACCGTGTGCCTCCTACAGCATTGAAGGTCACGCACAAAAAGGTCCCTTCCTCAACGGTAGCTCCGTCTTCCTATCGGCCCTTGATAGCAACCTCAACCAGGTCGGGATCAGCTACAACAGCCAAATTCTTGACAACTCCGGTTACTTCCTGTTCAACTCCCTGAACTTACCGACCCCATACGTCGCACTAAGAGCCGACGGATTTTACTTTAACGAGGTTTGTGGCAACCCAAGCGCTGCGCAGATCACTTTAAATGCCGTATCTAATCTAGGTGCCGTACCCGCGGTAAATGTCAATACCTTGACACATCTTGAAAAAGCGCGTGTCGAGTATTTAGTTTCGAATGGCAAGTCCTTCGCTCAAGCAAAGGAGCAAGCCCTCAAAGAAGTGCTGAGCATCTTCAACATAGACACCACCATGGCTATGCCCGATGCAGAACTTTTGAGCATTGCGAACTCCAGTGTGTACGACGGCGTATTGATCGCCATTACTTCCATCCTTCAAGGATACCGCAGTGAAAGTGAGTTTTCAGACCTCATGGCAAACTTGGTTACTGATTTACGCACTGATGGTGTGCTGAACAGTGCCTCTCTGGCCTCAGAGTTAATTTCACATGCCAAACTGCTCGATACCGTAGCCATCCGCCAAAACATCATCGACCGTTACGACGCTATGGGCATAACCGTCAATGTCCCCTTCTTCGGGCAGCACATTCAGAATTACGTAGACAACACCAACCACCAGGTACAAAGCAGCGTGGTCGACTACCCTGAGAATGGATTGAACGGATTGAACTTGCTCAATACCACTGATAGCGTGTACACGGAATGGGACTTCCACAGCTTGGTGGCCAATCGCCCCAACGATTGCCTCTCCTTAAAACTCGTCATTAAAAAGCTCTCGGGCAATTGCCAATACGGGTGTTGGTTCTACTCTGTATCAAGCGTGCAGAATTGGAACATCAGCAGCCTTGACCAAACCACCCAAACGCAAACCTTTATCAGCACCGGGCTCGAAACAGATCTGGAACTAGGTTTTGAATACGGGATGTACCAGCTGAGCATTTACATCAACGACAACCCCGTACCGAGCAGAGTCAAAGTGATCCAGGTCAACTAAAGCTTGTGCAGCTCGCGGTATTTATTGTGAATGGCGAGCATCAGCACCCCGAAGCCTACTCCTAGGATGATTAGCGCCTGACTCAGCAAGCCTTCACCGGTAAAACTCAGTTTCAATAAAACCGTGGAGATTACAAAGCTAGAGTTGCGAATAATGACTGGAAAGTTGTCCGTATAAAGCAGCGAAAACAACAGTATCAACACATCTGAAATGATGAGAAAGTTGTAGAAATGCTCGAAGAAAATATCATTAACGGCAATCATATTGGCCGACTCTATTTGTTGGAAGGTCGGAATAATCCACTCCACGAAACTCTGCAGGCCGAGCACAATAAAGACTACAAATAAGCCGATGGACAGGTAATGTTTGGCTTTGACAAACTGCTTAAGCCGTGGGCCAATTTCTTCCTCTTCCTTTGCTTCGAAATCCGCATACCTATAAGTCCCACTCAGTTTGTAGAACCCAAAAATCATCAAGAATACGGCGATGACCGATAGAATATCTACCCCGAATTCTAGGTTGTGCATACTTTGCCAATTGGCCACTCCTAAATCCAAGACGGCCATATCCTTAAACAGCCCACGAATCAAAATCAGGGCAATGACCTCATACTGCTTGGCGATATACAGTGTCGTACTTCGACGCAGGTAATAGATCATGAGGTAAGCCTCGTAGACCAACAAGATGGAAAATGGCGTGTAAATCGCACTAATAGGATCTGCCAATAATCTGGCGTCTATACCTCCAGGAATGTATTGACGCAACAAGTGCAAAAGCAAATGAATAACGAAACTGGAAATAGCCACATACAAGGCGTATTTACCGAGGGCTTTGCGGAAGTTATAAGTGAAGACTGGTATATTCATAGAGCAATTGTAACCAATTAATTCCTAGAACATTAACACTTTTGTCACGCT
>CAJXTR010000105.1 GCA_913060465.1 uncultured Cryomorphaceae bacterium
GCGAAGCCCGAACGAGCAGCCCCTTACTTTTGAGCACGTTTACGATCATGCTCATTAAGCAAGATCTTTCTCAAACGGATGCTTTCCGGGGTTACCTCAACGTATTCATCTGGGCCAATGTATTCCATGGCTTCTTCCAAGCTGAATTTGATTGGGGTGGCAAGAGCGGTGTTGTCGTCCTTACCTGCGGCACGCATGTTGTTGAGCTGCTTGGCAACACATGGGTTTACCACGAGGTCACCTGGCTTGTTTTGCTCGCCGATTACTTGGCCACCGTAGATTTCATCTCCTGGTTCGATGAAGAATTTACCGCGGTCCTGAAGTTTATCAAGAGAGTAGGCACTTGCTTTACCAGCTTCCTTAGCAATCAATACTCCGGAAATACGACGTTCCATGTCGCCTTTGTAGGGTTGGTATTCTTTTAGGCGGTGTGCCATGATGGCCTCGCCCGATGTGGCTGTCAATACATTGTTACGCAAGCCCATGATGCCTCGTGAAGGAATTTCAAATTCCAAACGCGTAAGATCGCTCTTAGGTTCCATGACTAAAAGTTCACCTTTGCGACGCGTTACGAGTTCGATGACCTTTCCTGAGGTTTCTTCAGGGCAGTCTACGGTTAGAATTTCAATAGGTTCGTGCTTGACGCCGTCGATGGTCTTGAAAATAACTTGAGGCATACCCAATTGAAGTTCATAGCCCTCACGACGCATGGTTTCAATCAAAATCCCCAAGTGGAGGATACCGCGTCCATGCACGATGAATTGGTCCGCTGAACCTGTTTCGTCTACTTTAAGTGCCAAGTTCTTCTCGATCTCTTGCATCAAGCGCTCGCGTATCTTCTGCGAGGTTACGTGCTTTCCTTCTTTTCCAAAGAATGGTGAGTTGTTGATAGAGAACAACATACTCATGGTAGGCTTATCGATCTCGATTGTTGGCAATGCTTCTGGATTCTCAGCATCTGCAATAGTATCGCCGATCTCGAAACCATCGATACCATTTACGGCAACAATCTCTCCTGCATGGGCTTCGCTGGTTTTGCTCTTGCCCAAACCTTCGAAGGTCATCAATTCCTTGATGCGCGCTTTTTTGATTGTCCCATCACGTTGGCAAAGGCTTACAGGCATGTTTTCACGGATGGTTCCGCGAGTTACACGACCTACAGCGATACGCCCAGTGAAAGAGCTAAAGTCCAAAGAAGTGATCTGCATTTGTAGGCTACCCTCGGTAACTTCAGGCGCAGGAATGGTTTCAACGATGGTATCGAGAAGGTAGGTGATGTCTTCTGTTGGCGTTTTCCAATCAGGACCCATCCATTTCTCTTTACCTGAACCGTATACTGTCGTGAATTCCAATTGTTCTTCAGTCGCATCTAGGTTGAAGAAGAGCTCGAATACTTGGTCATGAACCAAATCTGGAGTACAGTTCGGCTTATCAACCTTATTGATTACAACGATAGGGGTCTTGCCTAGTGCCAAGGCTTTTTGCAATACAAATCGGGTCTGTGGCATCGGCCCTTCAAAGGCATCTACCAACAAAATCACACCATCTGCCATGTTCAAGACACGCTCTACCTCCCCGCCGAAGTCACTGTGGCCTGGAGTATCAATGATGTTGATTTTTGTGTCCTTCCATTGGATACTTACGTTCTTAGAAAGGATCGTGATTCCGCGCTCGCGCTCGAGATCGTTATTGTCCAACAGTAGGTCGTCTACTTGTTGGTTATCACGGAAGAGCTTCGCTGTGTGAAGCATGTTGTCTACCAAGGTGGTCTTACCGTGGTCTACGTGGGCAATAATTGCAATGTTGCGCAGATTCATGTGCGGGAAAAAATTTGGCTGCAAAAGTAGTCTCTTTTATTCCGTTAGACTAACTTATTAAGAATCAGTTTTAACCCTTAACCATTTTTATCATGAAAACCGCCTTAAAAATGGCGCAACTTGTTGTGCCTCTGAGTTTTATTTGTCTATTGCCGCTTCCTGCGCTGGGCGTGGAATCCCTTAGAATTGACACGGTCATATTTGACTTCAGAACCCATGGCATAAACGCCCAATCTTTTCAAAGTAGATTATACGTGGATACCATAGGGTTTGCCACGATGAATGCCATGCCGTTTTGTGATCAGTACTATATCGGCAGTGTATTAGATCCTCACTTAGCCATCCAAAAACAATCGGATTCTTTCGAGCAGGCATGTTATCCTCAAAGTAGTTTTTATCCCTTAATCGCAGTGGGTGAGGGGTGGCTGGAAGCCTCAGGAGATCCAGGCTATTTCTTTATTCCGCCGGATGTTCTTCCAGGTCACCAGCCCGTATTGCTGCAGGGTACAGGTCCGCATAAGGTGTATTGGCTGGGTGCGGATCATCCAGATGTAGAGCGAGTTTTTGAATGGAATAATCGGTCCGTAAGAGCGGAACGGAAGAATGGAAGTTGGCGAAAGCATATTCGCATTCGAGAATAGGGTAGAATTCATTAAGTTGCACCCTCAACACACACGAATCATGTACAGCACACCTTGGATGAGCGATATCGTTGTGGGCACCATGCGCTGGGGACTTTGGGATGCCAAATTCACGACGGCGCAATACGAAGAAATCATTGCCCACGCCATGGAATTGGGATTCTCCACCTTTGACCATGCGGATATTTACGGAGACCATACAACAGAAGCAGAGTTTGGAGCAGCATTGAAATTGCACCCGGATTGGCGTTCTAATATGGAAATTGTGACCAAATGCGGCATCATCCGCGTTTGTGATCAGAAGCCTAATCATTACATCAAGGCCTATGATTTCACCAAGGAACACATTATTCAAAGCGCAGAGGATAGCCTTCGCAACCTTTGCACTGATTACATCGATGTATTGCTGTTGCACCGCCCAGATGTCTTGATGGATCCTGATGAGGTCGGAGAGGCTTTCGAGCAGTTGTACCAGAGCGGGAAAGTCCGAAGCTTTGGGGTGAGTAATTTCACGCCTTCGCAGGTGAAGTTGTTACAAACGACGGTGCCTATTGGGGTGCATCAGATTGAGGTTAGTGTTAAGGAAGTAAGTGCTTTCGATGATGGCCGATTAGACCAATGCATCATAGACAACATTATCCCGATGGCTTGGTCCCCACTCGGAGGAGGTAGCTTGCCTGACCCGTTGATGAATACATTAACTACTATGGCAAAAGATTTTGGGGTAAGCCCACAAGTGCTTGCTATAGCCTGGCTTTTGCAACATCCATCAGGTATTTTGCCAGTAACAGGAACCTCGAAAAAAGAACGACTCACAGAAGTGCGCGAAGCATTGAACATACAATTGGACCGCCAGCAATGGTATTCTATCTACCAAGCATCTACAGGAACAAGCTTGCCTTAATTTATGGAGCACACTGAAAATTTACTGCCCGGCGCAGCCAATTACGAAAGTCATGTTGGATTAAAGTTCCAGCTGTATAATTCCCTGTTTTTGACCCTTCCATTGGACGGCATCAAGAATACCGGAATCTTTATCCCTGTTCTCAATGAGTATTGCCTCAACCGATTAGCCGAGGGCCATAGCCCCAAGGAAATCATCGAGCAGTTCTTTGAAGAATACAAGGACGGTGATAACGAACAAGAACATATTGATTTCCTCTTCAAGGTTATACAATACATTGAGCGTCAGGTCGTCCTTGTCGATGCCCTAGAAGATGCAGCGTATGCGAAACTGAATAACCTTGGTGGAAAAGGCTCCTTGAGTGAGTTTATGATTCGCATGGAGCGTGCAGGTAACTTAAACGAGTTGATGAACCGCTTGCAAGCATTCTCAATTCGCCCGGTCCTTACTGCGCACCCCACCCAGTTTTACCCAGGTCGTGTTTTGGCCATCATCACGGATCTTACCGACGCCATTCAAGCCAATGACCTCACGGCCATTCGCATGTACTTAAAGCAACTTGGGAAAACACCGTTCTTCCAAAAGACGAAGCCAACCCCCTATGATGAGGCGATCAACCTGATCTGGTATTTGCAAAATGTCTTCTACGAGAGCGCGGGAGATATTACTGCAGAGATGCGCCGTTCTTTGCCAAATTGGGATGGGACGCTTAATCTGATCAACCTAGGCTTCTGGCCGGGTGGAGACCGTGATGGAAACCCGTTTGTGAGTGTGGATACCACCTTACAAGTGGCCGGTAGACTTCGCGATGTCTTGCTGCAATGCTATTACCAAGACCTTCGAAACTTGCGCAGAAGAATATCTTTTGTAGGTGTCTATGAAGATTTGATGGACATCGAAAAAATGGTGTTGAAGTGTATTCGCCATCAAGAGGAGTGGGATTTCGTGAGATTTAGAAGTGCCTTACATAAAGTACTGTCCGATTTGCACGAACACCACGATAGCATCTTCGTGGAACTCGTGGAAGAGCTCTTGGATAGAGTGGCACTTTTCGGATCGCACTTTGCGAGCATAGATATCCGTCAAGACAGTCGCGAGATTAAGCGAGCTTTTGATGCGTTGGCTGAACAACTTGGCGTTGCTGTTCCCGAAACTCCTGGCGAATTGTTTGCATTGCAAGCAGCTTGGGACGGAACCCTTACTGGTGATGATCGCGTAGATGATACCTTACAGAGTTTCAGGGTTATCCGCGAAATTCAAGCAAAAAATGGCCCTAAAGGTGCACATCGATACATCATTTCGAACTGTCGTGGTGCCATGGATGTAGCTCGAGTCTTTGCTATTGCGCGCTGGACCGCTTTCGGAGACGAAAAGATTAGTGTCGATATCGTACCGCTCTTTGAGACTATCGATGATTTAGTTGGGGCAGGGGCTTCAATGAATACTTTGTACTCCGAGAAAAACTACCGCGCACACCTCACCCAGCGCGGCAATAAGCAAACTATCATGCTTGGGTTCTCCGATGGAACTAAGGACGGTGGGTACATGAGTGCCAACTGGAACATTTACCGCGCTAAAGAAAACCTTACCCGAATTTCAAAGCAGCACGATATCGATGTTCTCTTTTTTGACGGTCGAGGAGGTCCACCGGCACGCGGTGGTGGTAATACCCACAACTTCTATGCGTCCCTAGGTCCACAGATCGCTTCGTCAGAAA
>CAJXTR010000106.1 GCA_913060465.1 uncultured Cryomorphaceae bacterium
ATTCACGGTTCGGACCTTCCAACATACCTTTTACTTGGTCATTGGAAGGATCGCCATTTCTGAAACGATCTGGTGTAATGAGGTAAATGAAATCCGCCGAGCTGAATCCTTTGCGCTTCGCAGACCCTTCCTCGCGCTTCAATATCTCGATAGACAAGGTACCCTTTTGGCGTCCTTTTTTATCCTTAAACAAAAGGTCATGTGTCCCAATGCGCGTGTCATCTGGAATCTCAACAGTAACAAACAGGTAATTAGGACTCTCGAGCGCAGTCGAAGAGATCACCTTTAATTCCTTACCCACCGCGGTGAGCTCAGATATATCTTTACCATAGACCATGAATTCCACAGTCTTCATTTGCATACCAGCCCACCAAGAGGACGGTTCAATCTTGGTCAGTTTTTGTCCCTGTAACGCAAGGGAAAGCGTGAGTGTGAGTACGACGAAAATCTTTTTCATGTTCAAAAATTTGAAGGTTGAAGTTACAATCCGCCCTCTTATTATCCTTGCATTTGTTAAGCAGCCCTTAGTTTTGCATAAAACTTGAGCAAATGGCAAAATTGAAACTGCAAACTGAAGTGCTAAACGCCCTTGAAAGCAATGATATGCTGCCTTTCTCTGCAGCACAACGAAAACTCGTGAGTGCGATAAAGAGTGGACAAAGCCATTGGATAATCCATGAGTGCGAGGAGCAAATGCGCATTGCAGCTACAGCCACTATCATTCACGACCTGAAACACAGCTACGAAGATGTGGCGCGCGCACTGGTTTTAGTTCCCTCTGCGGAAGTAGCGGATGAGTACGCCGAATTATTCGATCAATTAGGCAAGCATACCGACTTGCGTGTATGGACGGCATACGAAGGTCCTAAAATCCTCCAGCAAAAAGAAGATATTTACTTCGGTGCAGATGTCGTCATCGCAACCCCAAAGCGCTTGAATGAACTATTAAACATCGAAGGATTCAATAGCGCATCCGTTCAAACATGCGTTCTAGATACCATTGACCAATTACTCAAGGTCGGCAACACAGGTTTCACACAACGTATTAGCGACAGCATTCCGCCAAAACAACGCATTGCACTCAGTGGGGATACCGAGCGCGGCATTGGTAATTACATGAGTCGATTCGCCTTTCCTTACGAGAAAACTAGTTTAATCTAGCAGCCAAGGAAAAATCTCGATTATCGGGCCAATACCCCGAATCTCTTGCAGGATATTTCGTCGCGGTTTCAGTCAATGACTGATTCCACCAACGCGTTGCCTCTTCGAGCAACGCATCCCCATCATTCATAACAAGCGGCTCTTGGCGCACTTCTATGTATGCATTAATGTGCCACTCAGAACACACCGACCAGAGGTGCTTAATGAAACTGATTCCGGGCGGGAATCCGGTTTTTGCAGAATCAAAGTGTAAACTCCATTGGTAAATGGCAAAGCCGCGTTGAGCGCTCTCGTAAAACATTGCCGGCTTCAATGGCAACAATAACGGGCCTTCGCCCGAGGTACCTTCAGGAAATAGAACTACCGTCTGACCTTCATCAATGGCATCCAGAATATCTTGACGGGTTTGTGCTCGACTCTCTTTACTCTCACGCTGAACCCAGATGACCCCAAGTGCTTGCGCAGCCCAACCAATGAATGGCCATGACTTCACCTCTTTTTTTCCGACTATGGTAAAAAGATCTGATGTAGGAATAAATAATACATCTAGGTAGGAACGGTGATTTGCCATAATAATCCCAGGACCTATTTCATCGAATCTAGGCCCGTGAATCCGAACACCAACCGCCCATAATAGCGCCCAGCGTATGGCCATAAAAATGCGATGTGCCGCGCGGCGACCAGCAAATGGATACATAGCCGCTAACAATAAAATACCGACAAGAATGATTGTAAATATGAGCGCGACGCGCAAGGTTCCAAGGATGTATTTCATAGTTGAAAGCTAATTTAATGCTTAGAACACTTCCGCCCCTTTTTTGTGCATAAATCAATGAGATTAATAGCTAAGGTGGCCCTGGTTTAGCTCCAATCGGAAAATTGTTTCAAAATTGAATCACTAAAAGTTCCAGCGGTCAGTAAACGTATCCATAAAGTCCATTCCAAGCTTTATTCGGAAACCTGGATGGATATCTAAGGGCAAGAGGGAATAATAAACACCAAACCTCGTAGGAGCATCCCACATCTTAAATTTTCGTTCCAACCCAGCATAGGACTCAATGTGTAGCAGCTCTTTTGAAGGAATGGAGAGCATTGCGCCACCTATGGCGGTACTTAATTTCAGTCTACGAACTACGGGTATTTTCCCTAGTATATACCCTTCAAAATGATGAATGGCATTGATCATTACATATGGCTCCGGACTCGCGAATGTTTGTGGCAATGATTGGAATGTGTACAATGGGTGCGTGAACAGAAAGAAATCTCCCCCGCGGAACCATTTATATTCAATGAATCGAACCGTGGTCGGATCATTTAAGAAACCACCAGAAGAGATCAAATAGTTGCTGAATCCTAATGCGCCGTGATTTAAGTAATCTTCAACAATAAATTCATATTTACTGTAGCGAACGTCTGAATTTAAAAATCCCGGTATTCCCTGTTTGAATACAACTCTGAAATCCGGCCATCTGCTGCTAAGCACTATCTTATGCCTACCCTTCAAATAATAGCGCTGGTAAGGACGAATGAGTATTTCAAGGCCTACCTGCCCTACTGTGTAGGTCTCAAATGGTGCAGGGGGCGCTAATGAATTAAAAAAGTCACCGCCTAAATCTAATTGGTCAATACTCTCCCGCTTGCTGTACTCAAATCCCAAACGAGTGTAGAATCCATTAAACCATTCGAACCGATGGTAAGCCTCCGCATAGGTTTTCTCAATGTAGTTGCTTCGACTAAAAATCCCAGTTAAATCAATGCTCTGGGTAATTTGCTGGTAGTCGTTACCAAACTTTAAATTCCATGAGGCATTGCGCAATGGAGCGTAGATGTAATTCAAATCTAATGAGCCCTTTAAATCTTGATTTCGAAGGCCATAGTTCAACCTACTCGTAGCACTAAGCTGCTCTCCAGATTTAAACCTTTTTGTACCATATGCCAATGGTGTCCAGCGCGTCCCCCCTACACCAAAATAGTTGATTTGACTCAGTAAGGGGCTGTAATAAAACTGCGTTCCCTTGCTTCTTTTGCGATAACCTATACCGCTAACCAAAGGCTCGTACCAATAAAACTTATTGTATTCAGCATCCGCACTATCGAGGTATTCGTCTGAGTTTAGGTACCTGATAATGCTATCTTGACGGCTTGTCCAACGATCTAACTTTTCGTCTTTAGGTCGGTATTGGGACCAAAAATCAGCTCCACGAACTTCTTGCTCGGGTACTACTCCTATAAGTGTTTTACTGGCCTTTGCACGCGAAGGACATTGGTTGACGTTGATAACGTTCATCTCGAAAATCGCTGCCCCATCGCTATGAACGATTTTCTGTTTCGAAATGTATTGCAGCACACCTGAGCCGTAGGTCTGCTCGACCTCTATCGAGCCAACCATACCTGAGAATTCATCAACTCTCTTGACTTTAGTATCAACTTTTATCTGTCCCGTCCACCCTGTCCGATTTTCTTTTGGCTTGAAGTGAAGAATCGCGTGAGTTGAGGAATCACTCACCCATTCAGAAAGGATGGAAAAAGAATAATTGGACCATGCTTGACGTTCGAAAAGTCCGACAATTGGCGTCGTTGCAATTGTGGCGTCATTCAAGCGATCGAAAGGGTAAAAGTTTGATTTTTCAAACCGACTGTAGGTATATGTATTGAAAATCCCGACGTCTCCCCCCTTGGTAAAATCAAATTGATTGTTAAATGAAAACGAAGCATTAGCCTGAAATGAACGACCAAAATCTGCCGTATTCTCAGCATAATCCTTCAACGCCGTGATCTCTTGGTACACCAACGTGGGTTCGAAATAAACATTCGAAAGCAACTCAAATTGGACCTCGCTTTGCTCATTGAATTGACGCATGTAAACCAAGGCATTTTGTGGGGCAAATAACTTTTGTTTAGACCAATTATCTCTTAGCCCTTCCCACAATAAAAACGCTGGATCTTCCTCATAAACTACCGTAACAGAATTCAGTAAAACTGTGGTGTCGGATACCTGTGCATGGCCTTTTTGTAAGGATACAAGCGTTAAACAAGCAAATAGAAAAAGGCAGCGGATTTTCATTGTGCCTAAAATACGACACAGAACTAGTACTGCGACTTGCCGGTTTTATCAAATGCGCGATATAAACTCGCTCGACTCACACCAATGTACTGCGCTAATGTAACCCGGTCCAATACCTTGTATAAATCGCCGCGCTGCTCCCTAACCCAATCTATTCTATCCTGGGTACTCTGCATGCGCAACATCAACAATCTCGAGCGTCTATTGCGTTGAATTTCTGCCGTACCACTGAGATAAAGTTGGATTACAGCGGGATATTTGATGCGCAATGATTCAAAGACCTCAATCTTCAAAGCAACAATGCTAACGTCTGTGTATGCCTTAAAATAATGCTGTGGACGCTGATTGAAAAAAAGTGAATCTTCATTCACAAAAACAGAACCGGGCGGAATGAAGTTAAACAGTGTATCGTCCGATTGAAATTTATTTTTATAAAGTTCCTTGAGATATCCTTGATGCAAGAACCAGAAATCTTTATTAGGAGGAGAAAGCTCGGTAATGATATCTCCTTTTTTCTTGTGCACAGGCTCTTCAAAGGCATCAACAATGGCCATGCATGCCTCTTCCTTATCTTGAGTATAGGCAGGCAGCGACTGAAAGAACTGCAGAACTGATTTTTTAAAGTCGTTATTCAATGTCAATCTGCTTTAATGAGCGAAAAAGTGAAGCTCGTGAAATCCCTAGGTAATCTGCCAATTCTTTTCGTGGTATGATATTTAACAAATC
>CAJXTR010000107.1 GCA_913060465.1 uncultured Cryomorphaceae bacterium
TCATTGCCCTTTTGCAAAGCTATTCCCGCATTCATTTGGGGGTGCATTATCCTTCAGACCTTTTGGTGGGCGCATTGTGGGGATTTCTCGTTAGCTTCGTTTTAAACAAAATCGAAAACACATGGAGTTGAATTTCATGGCCTATTTAGCGGTATTCATAGGCGGCGGTGCTGGCTCAGTGCTGAGGTTCGCCATGTCAAAAGCAATTACCGCGAATCATTGGGTTCAGGGTCATTGGGCAACTTTGGTGATCAACGTATTGGCAAGTTTTGCTTTGGTATTGATTGTTGATGCTTACGAAGACAAGGCGAAGTTGTTCAACCTATTACTTCTAGGAACAGGATTTTGTGGTGGGTGGTCGACTTTCAGTACTTTCTCCTTTGAAACCATTGGCTTAATCAACCAAGGTCGCACTAATGAGGCGATAATTTATGTCCTACTTTCACTGGTACTAGGATTGGGAGCTGCAATAGCCGCTTACATCTGGTTAATGAGAGAATACGCGGCTTAGCGGAATAAAGTAAGATGGCCCTTCTTTAAAATGGGTTCGTCATTTTGACCTTTGGCGAATACACTCCAAGAGTATACACCTTCTACAGCTTCTTTTCCATTCGGGTGATTCCCATCCCATCCTTCTGTTGGATCGGTGGATTTGAACATTACCTCACCCCATCTATTGAAAATGATTAGTTCGTAATCTTTGATTCCCACAGCGGTACCTCGGAAGAATTCATTCTCTCCATCACCATTGGGCGTAAAGGCAGTTGGAATGAACACGAGGGTTTCGGGATTGATGCGGACCATGGCCCTTGAAGTATCCGGACAGTCGTACGTATTAATAACTACGTGTTCTACTTCAAACCAACCTGTATCACTGTAAGCGTGTACAAAACTTCTGTTATTAAAGTATAGACTTCCGTCTCCCATGCCCGTGATGAGCTGGTCGGTCGTGGCTGCGGCGAGATCTGTAAACTCAATGTTTGAGGTATAGATGGTCGCCGAGTTTGGATCCAAAAGGAATGAGGAAGTCGGTGAAGGATACACCGTAATGAAATCCTGATAGTTGATTGTAATGGTATCCACACAGCCCTCAATGAAGTAGACGGTGAGCGTTACATCATAGGTGCCGGGGTTGTTGTAGGTATACACAGGCATACTATCATTGCTTAATACGCCGTCTCCAAAATCCCAATTGTAAATGACCTGTCCATCGGTGATTGTACTGTCCCAAAACTCAACAGTGTAAGGGGCGCAGCCTATTTGATTCTGGACAGTAACATCCGTCGCGGGACGCCGGTAAATTCGAACGGTATCAACGAAGGTTTCCTCACAACCGTTTTCCTCTACGGTGAGCGTGATGATTTGATCGCCCCAATTACTGAAGATGATTGCCGGTGGATTCCAGCCACTAAATGTTTGGGTGGAGGCACTCGGACCAAAATCCCAAGTAGCCACCGCATTTCCTCCGTTCGAACTTTGGTTCTGGAAGTTGATCACGTTCTCATCAAAACACACCTTGCCGTTCCAGCTAAAAGCACAGTTCACGGGGTTGTATAACTCGTATACCACCTCTGCGGTGTCCGTACAGGGCCAGCCTGGATTCAAGATGAGCTGAATGGTGTAGGTTCCGGTATCTTGGAATGTGTAGGTTGGGTTTTGCTGGGTGGAGGAGGCGCCAGGGTTATTTGGGTCGTTAAACAACCATAAATAATCCGTTCCGTTATAGCTGCTATCTAGGAAGGTCACCGTTGTTCCGTTACACAATGTGTTAGGTTGGTAAATCTGTGGAGTAGGGTCAGATACCACATTGCTTTGACAAGTCGTTACATTGAACTGGTAATCCCTTCGAAGATTAGATAAGAGTACGCCATTGGAATCGTATTCTTCCGCACAGATGGCAAAGACGAATTGACCCGTTCCGGAGGGAGTTCCAGTAAGAATCCCTGTATTTGGATCAATAGATAAGCTTGGTGATGCAGGCATTGGGGCCGACATAGAATAAGGGAACACCATAGGTACCGGCGTGAACGGTGGTGCCGATGGTGGTGAGGGTGCAGGGTTACTTTGGCCACCACCGTGTAATGGCTGGCAGAAGCTGTAAAAGACAGAATCACCGTCCAATTCTTGTGCAGAGAAATCGACATACAAGCTATCGTCTTTACACATTACAATAGGTGGGTCGTTGTTGAACGCTGCCGAGCTGTTACAGATGGAATCTTGTGGAGGGATTCGGATGAAGTACGAGTTGCCCCAAGTCCCTGAATTAGCAACGTTGGTGATGGTGTTATTTCGGCAACAGCGTTGGTATACGATGGTATATCCGTGTGTTGCAACCGGGAGTGTCGCGTTTGTTGTATACGATGTCTTCTCAGTACAAACGTTTGGAGGTGTTTGAAGACAAGGGTTAGCGACGACTGCCGGAATTCCAACGATCAAGCCTCGGGCCACACTCAAAGTGGTGACCAAAGTGTTTTGGTTGGGTCCTCCATAAACGGCGATGGGCGCAAACTGATCAAAAGCTGCTCCGGAAGAGTTGCAATCGCGGTACAGTACGAGTTTGATTTGATACGTGTTTCCGGAAGCTGCGCTACTCACACATTTATAAGAAATCTCCCCACCAACAAGGTGTGCGGCATGAGCTGGTGTAAACCACCAAAGGCCAAGGAGTAAAATCAGGAGTTTGCGCATGCGCTAAAAGTACCAAATATTGTGCCTATTTAACACATTTACAGCGCCATGGTTTCGAAAGAAATGATTGTGGTGAATCCATTGGTCTCCAGCCATTGACGATTTTCCTCAAAACGGGTGAGCATCACGAAATCTCCGCCCCAGCCGCCGAGACTTTTAACTTGGCCTTTAATACCATTGAAAGGCCCTTCAATGGCACGCTCAAGACCCAAATGGCTTGCGATCAAGCATTCGTGTTGTTCGATGATGTCTTCGAGTTCGTCAACAGAGTTGGCTATCAGGAAAGCCTCACTTAAATGAGAAACCTCTTCGCATTGCGCTGTGGAAAAGGGTTTGCGCCCGACCAGTTTTAAGCTACTATCGGTCTGTTGCTTGGCGCCTCGGTAGACAAAAACAACGGATTCCATTGCTTGTGGTAGTTGAACGCTATCAACCTCGGGCTTTCCATCTTTCAATGCATAGGAAATAGCTCCGGTAGCTTGTGCACAGGCCAAATCATAGCCACTGCCGCCGTGGAGCCCTCGATAGGATAAAGCATCGACTTCTGCCCACTGTGAAAGAAGCGCGCAAAGGGTAGAAGAAGTGCCTAGTCCCCAAAGTCTTGGGAAATCGACCTTGGTCTGCACGCGTACAGACGTGTTCCAGTTTTTGGAGAGGCGCACGGGTGCAAGAAATCCTTGAAGTTTCTCGGCCATGGCCGCTGAAGAGGTGTGTAGGATTTGACCTTCATGATCAAAGCCTGCGGTGAACCACTGCTGATTCTTGTGATCCAACGCTTCCCATAGTACATGCTCTGGACCGTCATAGGATTCTAAGCTGAGGTGTTGCCCGAAGGAAGTAGGCATGGCTATGCCCAGCGCACTTTGCGTGATTGCATATTCGCCAGTCAACAATAGTTTTCCGTGGGCGGTGAAGTTCACGTCGGTTTATTTTTCGACTTTAGGAACTGGGACGCCACGCAATTCGCAGAAATAATTCACAACTTCGCGATGGTGTGGGACTTTGTCTTTAAAGAAATTGGCCACTTGGATTTTTTCTTCCGGTGTTGCCTCAAGCTGGGTCAAGATGTTCATGAGGTGCATCTTCATGTGCCCTTTTTGAATACCGGTCGTGACAAGTGCGCGAAGGGCAGCAAAGTTTTGCGCCAAACCGCTTACTGCAACGATGCCCATTAATTCTTCCGCATTGGGTTTGCCAAGCATTTCTAAGGAACGCACCACTAGAGGGTGCAACTTCGTCAAACCTCCCACAACCCCGAGGGCTAAAGGAATTTCGATCCAGAAAGTGAATATGCCATTTTCCACACTACAGCCGGTCAAGCTCTTGTATGATCCGCTGCGGCTTGCGTGTCTGTGACAGGCAGCTTCAACTGCACGGAAGTCATTACCTGTGGCGATGATTACCGCATCAATACCGTTCATGATTCCTTTATTGTGAGTTGTTGCGCGATACGGCTCTGCGTTTGCGATATCAACTGCACGTTTGAATTTACGCGCGAATTCTTCCGAGCTAACACCTTCGCTTGCTAGATCCTCTATGGGGCAGCTTACGGAAGCGCGAACGAGACACTTTGGAGTGTAATTACTCAAGATTCTCATTACCACCTCAAGGCTTTCACCATTGAGTTTAGGATGATTGTGAGCAAAAGCTTCCAATGATTTTGCCATCTCCTCAAGATTTGAGTTGATGAAATTGGCACCCATGGAATCACACGTTTCGAAGGTCACTTCGAGCTGGTAATAGTTTTCTAATCTATCTGTAGCATCAACTAATGTGATAGATGAAATACCGCCACCTCTAGCTTCCATATTAGCTACGAGTTCAGCGGTAGCGGCTCTTAAATCTGTTTCAAGCGCATCGAAATCCTCGAACAAGGCGGTAGCATCTCCTTCATACATGAAATGTACATGGCCTATTTTTTCGGTGCTAATCACTTCAGCCGTAAATCCGCCGCGTTCTAACCAAAACCCAGCACTCTTTGCTGCCGCTGCAACCACTGAACTCTCTTCAATGGCCATAGGGATGGTGTAAAGCTTGCCGTTGATTTTAAAGTTCGGTGCCACACCATAGGGCATGTAATAGTTGCTGATGGTGTTTTCGATGAACTCGTCGTGACGTTGCTGCAAGGCGGCATCTGCATGCCAATACGTGGTGAAAACATCACGTGCCTCGTCCGATTGGTC
>CAJXTR010000108.1 GCA_913060465.1 uncultured Cryomorphaceae bacterium
ATACTTCATTCTTTAAGCTATTTAATGAACGCATGTCGCGTCATAAAAGTTTAGGCGGAGGGGGCGCTCGGTGGGAAGCATACCGCACTGGCGTCCGTGGTATTTTCTTTCGAATGCTCACGTTTCCGGAGGTTGGCTTAGCCATTGACTTACAGTTTAAGGACGAAGAAATCAGGGCGCTTTTTTATGACCAGTTCGAAGAATTTAAAGCCATGCTTAACAGCACAATGGGCTGTGAAATGGAATATGTTCGCGATCAAATGCTGGAAAGTGGGGTGATGGTGAGCCGTATATGGGTCCAATTACCCAATGCATATTTCTTCGACAAAGCACAATGGCCAGCGATTATTGATTTCTATGAAGAGAAATTTGTTGCCCTCGATGAATTTTGGGAGATGGCAGGAGATGTGATCAAGGCGCTAGCCCGTTAAACCAAACGCTTGAGCACGCGTAGTTTGTGTGTGTGACGTCCTAATTCTGCATTGTAGATCCCGCTGTGATCTAGGCCATCGACCCGTACTTTGCCGGATGCATGAATGATTTTGCCGTCTTCAATGACAATACCCACATGAACAATGTTTCCTTCGGCGTTATCAAAAAAGGCTAAATCACCCGGTTCACATTCTTCAAGAAAACTAAGCGTCATGCCTTTTTTAGCTTGTTGACTCGCGTCTCGAGGAATGTTTTTCCCGTATTGGCGGTAGACCATTTGAGTAAAGCCACTGCAATCTATTCCCATAGGGGTTCTGCCGCCCCATAAATAGGGAGAATTCAGGTAAGAGAAAGCAATATCTATTAAGGCCTGTCGCGAATTTTTACCTGTTGTATGTTCACCTTCAAACTCAAATTCTTGGTGCTCTAAAGCAACTTTTTTACCGTTTAAAAGGGGGAGATAACTACCCTGTGGAATCAGGGTGCTTTGCGCAGCATCTGTGGCCTTAAGCAATTGAATGGTTTCGCAACAAATGACTTTCTCGTGAGCTGAAATCTTATCAAAGTATGCGGGGCTAATCTCCTGATATTGAAGTTTATCTAGCCAGCCTTCGTAACCGTCATGATGCAATTTGATATGTACCCATTTCGGCTGCTCTTCCAGGATATCGAAGGTCTCGCCAAAAAGAAGCACATTGACCATTTCTGCACGGTCAGATGGGGTTAAGCGCATGGGTGCGCTCGCTAAAAAAGCAATGCCAAGCTTTGTATCACTCATTACAAGCCAAGTTAGCGTATCACGACGGGATGCGCGTTCTTGAAAACTTCATTTTTTGAACAAATAAAAACCCCCGGCCACGGCCGGGGGTTAGAGTCGAAAATTTTTGCTGTTTAGATGCGCTCAACCACTAGGGCAGAAGCACCACCGCCACCGTTACAAATGGCTGCTGCACCTACTTTTCCATTGTTCTGCTCTAGAACAGAAAGTAGGGTAGTGATGATGCGGGCGCCAGAGGCACCAAGCGGGTGACCTAAGCTCACTGCACCGCCGTTTACATTGACTTTAGCTGCATCGAGTCCCAAGATATCTGTATTGGCGAGTCCCACGACAGAGAAGGCTTCATTGAATTCAAAGAAATCCACTTCATCAAGGCTCTTTCCTGCTTTGGCCATTGCCTTTGGTAGTGCTTTTGCAGGTGCAGTAGTGAACCATTCAGGCTCCTGCGCAGCATCCGCATAACCAATGATTTTAGCTATAGGAGTTAAGCCTAATTCTGATGCTTTATCCGCACTCATTATAACGAGCGCTGCTGCACCGTCGTTGAGGGTAGAGGCATTGGCCGCAGTGATAGTACCGTCCTTTTTAAATACTGGACGAAGCTGTGGTACTTTGTCAATATTCACTTTGGTGTATTCCTCGTCAGTGGAGAAAGCAATTGGATCACCCTTGCGCTGAGGAATCATCACAGGAACTACCTCATTGTCAAACTTTCCTGCTTCCCAAGCAGCTGCGCTTCGGCTGTAACTTTCCAACGCAAAAGCGTCCTGAGCTTCGCGTGAATAATTGTGTTCTGTAGCACATAACTCGGCACAAAGGCCCATATGTTGTGCATTGTAGACGTCTGTTAGACCATCTTTTACCAATCCATCAACCATTTGAATGTCGCCTAGTTTTACTCCGGTTCGACTGGTAGGCAGGTAGTGGGGAACGGCGCTCATGTTTTCCATGCCGCCAGCGACAATAACGTCTGCATCACCGGCTTTAATGGCTTGCGCAGCCATCATAATCGCCTTCATTCCCGAAGAACAAACTTTATTAATGGTCGTTGCAGGGACATTGCTACTGATTCCTGCATAAATAGCTGCTTGGCGAGCGGGGGCTTGGCCTACGTTAGCTTGTAGGACATTTCCCATGTAGACTTCATCTACTTGATCAGGTGAGATTCCTGCTTTTGCGAGGACGCCGCTGATAGCTGCTGCCCCTAATTTAGGTGCGGGTACTGTGCTTAGTGCACCACCAAAGCTGCCCATAGGTGTTCTAGCAGCGCTGACGATTACAACTTCTTTCATGTTCTGGGTTTTGATATTTAGGTTCTTGTCAAAAGACGCTACTAAACTACTAAATTGGCCTCTAGAAAAGAAGGATGATGATGAAAGGATTGGATTGGCTTCAAAGCCGCCAAAAGTGGGCTTATTTTATTGTAGTGGCTGCAGTTAGTGCGGTAGCAATATTCTTGAGCATTCCTTTTAAGGCCCAATTCCAGTATGAATACCGCCTAGGCCAGGTTTGGCTCGAAGACGATCTCATCGCTCCCCTAGATTTTGCGCTTCCAAAGAGTGCAGAACAAATGCAGGAGGATCGCGCAACTTTAGAGCGCAGTCGAGATTTATTTTACGATTACAACTATGCTGTAGATGGATGGGCAGAAGTTTTGGCCAGCTACCCTGAGGTATTGGATGCATTGGAAGGGTGGCAACGCCGCGGCGTTGTGGAATTGGTCCCTAGTACGACGCATCAAACATTTTTGCACAATGGTTCACCCCTCGATCTAAGTCAAGCCTTAACTCCCGAAGCCATCAAAGCGACATACGGTTTGCCTGATAGCCTGACTATTGCTCCGACGTTTACATTGAATGAGGCACTCATAGATTCTGCCTTAGCGTACAAGTACGATGCATTGACGCCAAACAAAGGCATCATTTTGAAGGGTACCCCGATCATTTTACGCGGAGCAACGCTTACACAAGACAAATTCGAAGTGCTCAAGGCCTTAGAAGCAAACTACGATGGGAGTGGGGAAGCAGTAAACCTTTTGGGCCAATTAGGAGCGCTGCTTTACATCATCCTACTTATTGTCGCCATTGCCATCTATCTCAATCAGTACGATCCTAAAATTCTAGCACACAGTTCTAGTTTGAATCTGTACATGTTCGTAATTGCCGGCGCGGCCATCACGACCTTACTCTCAACCTCTTTGACCTTCCTGAGTCCTTTTGCGGTTCCATTAGTCCTACTTCCAGTCCTCATTCGAAGCTTTTTCAATGATCGCCTAGCCCTGATCAGTCATATTTTCCTATTGCTTCTAGTCGCCCCTTTCATCAGTGGTGCAGTACATTTCATAGTGGTCCAATTCGCTGCTGGCCTCATGACCCTCTTCAATATCCGCGGTATTTACAAACGCAGCCAATTATTCCAGAGTACAATAGCCATCATGGTTGTGGTGGTAATCGCTCACCTCAGTATACACCTGATCCGACAAATGGAGTGGAATACCGAAGCCATACAGCCGCTCTTATCTTCCTTACTAGGTGTACTAATCCTACTATTCATCTTTCCGCTGATCTATTTCTTCGAACGCACCTTTAGAGTAGTTTCTGACCTCACGCTACTCGAGCTTAGCGATACTAACAACCCACTTTTAAAGCGACTGTCAAAAGAAGCACCCGGTACCTTCCAGCACACCATGCAGGTTGCAAATCTTGCGGAATATGCAACAGAGCTAGTAGGAGGGAATACCTTGCTCGTACGTACTGGCGCGCTTTACCACGATATAGGTAAAATTGCAAACCCACAGTATTTCACCGAAAATCAAACTTCCACAACTTCGCCCCACGATGAATTGAGCTACCTCGAAAGCGCTGAAATCATCATTGGCCATGTGACCGCTGGGATTGAATTGGCCAAAAAACAACGCCTTCCGGATATCGTTGTAGACTTCATCCGTACGCACCACGGTACCTCACGCGTTGAATATTTCTACCGCAAATTCAAAGAAGACCACCAAGACGTGGAGCAGTTTGAGTCGTTCCAATACCCTGGACCCAAACCATTCTCCAAAGAAACAGCCATCGTGATGATGTCAGATGCCGTTGAAGCTTCGACGCGAAGCTTGCCGGAAAAGACCCAATCCAACCTAAATACCATGATCGACCGCGTCATCGACCATCAGCTCACCACGGGCCAATTCGACAACGCAGATATCACTTTGAAAGAAATCAATGTTATTCGCGACGCCTTCAAAAAATTTATGCGTGGGGTCTACCATGTGCGCATCGAATACCCAAAAGCCTAAAAACCAAAGGGTAGGAGGGGCAATTGGAACCGTTAGATTTTCCGATTTCAGCAGCAACGAAAGAAAATCTTTCATTTCTACGATAAAATCGTCTTTTACCTCTTGCGCAAAT
>CAJXTR010000109.1 GCA_913060465.1 uncultured Cryomorphaceae bacterium
ATCCATTCTTTGTAATCAAACTCAGGTTGAGCGCGCCATTCTGTGTAATGAGCAGTGAGCGGCGCTGGACGTGGCCCCCAAGTGCTGAGGACGTCGAAATTTGGGTTTAATCGGACCAATTTTGGAATGGATCGTCCCCCACCGGTTAAAAACTCATCCATCAACTCCAAGTTTTCATCGCGCAAAATCACGCGCAATTCAATGCCCAATGCCTCACACCATTTGGCAATAAAAGGCAGGTTGTGTGAAGCATCTCCACACCAAGGTTCGCTGAATACGAGCCACTGCTCACCTTCCTGTACCCGAGCCAAAAGCGCTTGCAAAAACTCATCAGACGGCGTGTAAAGCTTTTCCCAACGTTTCATTCTGGCTGCTCCGAGCTTGGTAAAGTTGATATATGCCTCCTTTTGAGGTCCGGTGGTTTTGCCTTCTTTGGCCAATTGTTTGTTGAAGGCAGAATATTCCGCGTAGGTCATGCCCTCCTGCATGGCTGCAGCTAAGGCATCACGAAGACTTTTGGGATCCATAGGTGAAAGGCTTGAATTGTTGTAGGGGGCGTTCAATGAGCAAGAAGGTTGCAGTGCAGACTGCGGCTGTCAGGAGCAAATAGATGATCCACGAAGGACCTGTGGGGATTGACCAAGTTTTAACCCACATCAACACAGGAATGTGAAAGAGGTACATGCTAAAGGAGACCTTACCCACCCAGCGAAGCGGGGCAAAGGAGAACAGTTTCTGCCACCAACCGGCACCAAAACTTGCGATCAGGGCGATGGACCATAATGTTGCGGCCGGGAGGTAGGTAGTAACGTTAGTGAAATCATTCACCTTGTAGGACCAAAAGCTGAAGGCTACGAGGACGAGCCAGCCAAGTGCTGCGGTGTATTTCGAGTTGCGGAGGGTGCTCCAGAAATTGGGCAAGCAGCGTTCTAAAACCGCAACCAACGTTCCCATCAAAAAGATGTTGAGGTACAATAAGGTGCTTGTGCCGTCGGGTTGCCACCACAAGGACCACTGGTAGACGCCTACAAAAAGTGCCGCGAAGGCTATGCCCATTGCCAAGAGGTTCCAACGGAGGACGCGGTGGAAGAAGTATAAAAGGATGGGGCTGATCAAGTAGTATTTGAATTCAACGGGGATGGACCAGAAGATGTGGTCGCCGCGTTGGAGGGCGAGATGCTCCCATACTTGGCCCCAATCATAGATAACCACCTTGAGTCCGGCAGCATTGGCCAAGCGGAAAACGACCAAGGCGAGGAAGAAGAGCGGAAAGATGCGGAGGATACGACGGCTAATGTAGTAGAGCCAATAGTCCCATTGTGCCCTGCCCTGTTGGAACATTTTGATGATCTGACGATCGAGCAGGTAGGCGCTCAACACGAAGAAGAGGTACACTCCTAGCTTACCACGGATCATAATGCTATCCGGACCGAATGGGCCTAAGCCGTGATTTGCACCGTGGCCAAAAACCACCATCAACACTGCTAAGCCACGTAAACCATCGAGGGGCTTGTGGTGGTCGGGATGCTCATCCCCAGCGAAGAAGGCGGTGGCCCAGTTCATTACTTTTTGAATTCCAATAAGGTCTTGCGAATGATGGCTACACACTCGTCTAGTTGCTCCTTGGTCATGACTAGTGGCGGAGCGAATCGGATGATATTACCGTGGGTAGGCTTCGCTAAAAGACCGTTTTCTTTCAAGGCTACACAGATGTCCCAAGCGGTTGAGCTATCAGGAGTATCGTTGATGATAATGGCGTTTAATAAACCTTTTCCGCGAACCTTGGTCACCAGATCAGTCTCGGCGATGATCTTATTCATTTCGGCACGGAAGTGCTCACCCATGGCGCGTGCATGCGGGGCCAATCCTTCCTCTTTCACTACTTCGAGGGCAGCGATGGCCACCTTGGCCGCAATAGGATTCCCACCAAAAGTAGAACCGTGTTGACCAGGCTTGATTACATCCATTACTTCATTATCGGCCAAGACCGCGCTTACAGGGTATACACCGCCAGAAAGCGCTTTACCTAGGATCAAAATATCCGGTTTTGTGTAGGTTGCACCACGCTCACACGTGTTGCCACAAGAACAGTTTCCACAAACGGCTAGCAAGGAACCCGTGCGCGCAATACCTGTCTGTACTTCGTCTGCGATGAATAACACGTTGCGTGCTTCACACATCGCTTTTGCTTTTGCCACAAAATCATCGTCTGGTGTATTCACCCCTGCCTCGCCTTGAATAGGCTCTACCAAGAAGCCCACCACGTTATCGTTCGCTAATGCGAAGCCTAAAGCCCCCAAATCATTGTAAGGGACGCTAACAAAGCCGCTGGTATATGGACCAAAGTTGTTGCGTGCATCTGCATCGTCACTAAAAGAAATGATAGTCGTGGTACGGCCGTGGAAGTTGCCTTCACAAACCACAATAATTCCCTGATTTTGAGGAACACCTTTTTTCTCATACCCCCATTTACGGGCGACCTTCAAGGCTGTTTCTACCGCCTCAGCACCAGTGTTCATAGGAAGCACCTTCTCAAATCCGAAGGTTTCACAGATGTACTTTTCGTACACCCCGAGCTGGCTGTTGAAGAATGCACGTGAGGTCAAGGTGAGCTGCTTCGCTTGGTCGACCATAGCCCCTACAATCTTAGGGTGACAATGTCCTTGGTTCACTGCACTGTACGCTGATAAGAAGTCGAAGTAACGCTTGCCTTCTACATCCCAAACATAAACGCCATCTCCGCGGTCTAAAACCACTGGTAGTGGGTGATAGTTGTGGGCACCGTAGGTATCTTCTAAATGCATTAATGACTGTGAATCCATAGGAGTTTTCTTTTGTGAGTTTTTGGGTCTGCCACAAATATAAGGGCACATGCGGGCAATACCCGATAATTTGATAACTTCAAGCCTATCAAATCACAAAAACATGAAAAAACTTTTACTCGCACTTCTTTCGGTGGGATTTGGTTTGACTGCACAAGCGCAGTACTACCACCTGACGGGTGCTTCGGGCAACCCAAACAACATTAACCAGGAAGATTCAGAATACCCAGTAAGTGGTGGTCTTCCCTCTACTTGGTCCTCTATTTTAAGCGCTGCACAAAGCGGCGGCACCTACTCTAGCGCGCAGACCATTCCTTTCACCTTCCTTTTCGACGGTGATACGGTCACTACTTACCGTGCTTCAAATACCGGTATTGTTACCTTCTCACAACTGGCCAGTCCTGCAAATAACAGCAGCGGTGGCGTGGTATCTATTGCAAGCAGCAACGTCCCAGATTCTTCTATCTGTGTCTTAGGGATCAATGGTAGTGGATCTAATGATCAGATTGCGAAAGCAACTTTCGGTACTTCTCCAAACCGTCAGCACTGGATCATGTACAGCTCGTACAGCGGAACAGGAACTAGTGGTAGCCACTGGACCTATTGGTCTGTCGTGATGGAAGAAACTACAAACAACATTTACATTGTAGATCAGCGTTCTGCCGGTTTCTCGGGCGCTCTAAATCTAGGTGTTCGTGTAAACAGTACTACCATGGATAGCATCAACGCAGTTGCAAGCCAGAGTACTAACGCACCAGACCGTTCGGACAACACACATTACACCTTCATTCAAGGGGTTCAGCCAGATTACGAGATGGCGGGTGTGAGCTTAAACGTTAGCCCTTACTTAGGATTGAACACCGCTCCATATACCATCGAGGCTGATTTCGTGAACAACGGTGCTCAAACGTTGACCAGCGCGACATTTAACTACAGCGTAAATGGCGGTACTCCCGTAACGTCATCGCTTTCAAGTATCAGTATTGCAAGCGGTAGTACGGGAACGTTGTCGTCAGGAACGAATTGGAACCCATCTTCAACCGGTACCTACGAACTAAAAGCTTGGCTTAGCGGCTTGAACGGTTCTAACAATGACCAGAACACGGCGAATGATACCGTGAGCTTGACGGTACAGGTAGTTACTGCATTGACCCAGCGTTACCCGTTGTACGAGACGTTCACCTCTTCAACGTGTGGGCCATGTACTCCTGCTAACACAACCATGGAAGCCGTATTTGACGATAACCCAGGTGAGCACAACTCTATTAAGTACCAAATGAGCTGGCCAGGTACTGGTGATCCTTACTACTTCAGTGAAGGTGGTGATCGCAGAACTTTCTATGGCATCAACTCTGTACCACGCGTTGAGATTGACGGTGGATGGGACGGTAACGGTAACTCATTAACTCAGGCGGTATATGATTACTACCAAAACCAACCTGCTTTCGTTGAAATGACCGCTACTTGGTCGCGTTGGAGTAAAACCATTGAAACAGATGTTACTATTACTCCTCTTGCTGATGTGAGTAGCAATAACTTGAAGCTATTCGCAGCCATCTACTCTATTCGTGATACTGCGAACGTGAAGACCAACGGTGAAACAGAATTCTTCCATGTTGTGAAGAAACTGATGCCGAGCAGCTCGGGTGAAAGCTTGAGTTCATTGACTTCGGGCAACTCAGTAAGCAAGCAGTTGAGCTACACGTTCAACGGTACGTATGTATTGCCACCAAGCGCTCAAAGCCCTGTGAACCTCAGCACCAACCATACGGTTGAGGACTTCAGCAACTTGG
>CAJXTR010000110.1 GCA_913060465.1 uncultured Cryomorphaceae bacterium
GAAGTAGGGATTTCTACAAGCCTAGATATCTAAAACAAAACCCCGCTCGAAGCGGGGTTTTTTGTGCGATTACTTTACGAGTACTGAATCAGCTTCAAGACGCAAGGCGAGCCAAGCGGAGAGCTGTGCGGACCGTAGTGTTTTGGTGCTGTCGTTGAGTGATGGCGACCATTGTACAAACGCGACAGGAACACGCGTGCCATTTGTGGAATCTGTGATGCCACCTTGAAGCGTACCGATACTCAGGCTTTGTACCTCAGGGTAGTTCACCTTGATTTCTTTGGCAAGGTTGGCCGGGATGAGCTGGCCTTCGAGTAAGGAGAGTTGCGCTTCTAAGTCCGCAATCTTATCCTGGTAGGTTTTGGCTTCGGCGCGTCCTTCTGAATATAGATTGACCAGCTTGCTCATCTCGAGCAAGTTGTCGTTGCCGTTATCGCCTTGGATGATATCGAGGTGCCCTTCAAATTTGGTATTGAAATCATCTTCCCACTGATCGACCAAGTTTTCTGGAATTAATTCTCCAAACAATACCAAGCTGACCTGAGGATGACCTTGGTCAAAGGTGATTTCCTCTTTCACGACTTCCGTACCTGGGTATACTACCGTGGCCTCTACGAAGTTGTGGACTTTACTTTGAGCGAGCGTGTTGCTGACCGTCTTATAGAAAATCCAGATGGATGGAATGATCACAATGATAATCGCGATAGAGAACCAGCGGCTTGTCTTTTTCGCACGCACGGGATCCATGATGGTCACCATTGGGAAACGCAGGTAGCGCGTTACCACAGTTGTGGCGGTGGCAATCAATACCCCGTTGATAAGGAAGAGGTAGAGGGCACCGAAGAAATAGTTCCATTCTGCATGTGCCAGGCCATAGCCGGCAGTACAGATCGGAGGCATCAAGGCTGTGGCGATGGCTACCCCTGGAATTACATTAGATTTTTCCCTTCTCGAGCCCGCCAAGATTCCAGCGAGACCACCAAAGAATGCAACTACAACATCCAAAAGAGTTGGATTTGTGCGGGCGAATAATTCGTTTGATGCTTCTGAAATAGGGCTAATTAGGAAGTAGAGCGATGAGGCTAAAAGTCCAATGCCAACCGCAACGCCGAGATTCTTGGCGCTCTTGGTCAACAGCGTAAAGTCGTTAATACCAAGGCTCAGACCGATACCCATAATAGGCCCCATGAGTGGGGAGATTAACATCGCACCGATCACCACAGCGGTCGAGTTAACATTCAAGCCTATAGATGCAATGATAATGCTGAAGATCAAAATCCATAGACTAAAGCCACGGAACTCTACGTCTTTTTTAATGCCTTCAATGGTTGAGGCGGGATCGGCGAGATCGATGATTGAAAAGCGTTCGCCCAAAAAACTTGAGGCGATACTACTGAACTGGCGCCATAGACCTAATAATGGATTAGAGCCTTCTGGGCGCTCTTCTTGTGAAGAATTTGGAACCTCCATGCGTTTAAGATTTAGCTAAATCTACGCAAATTTTATACGTAGTCTTCGCCTATTTCGATGCGCACTGATTTTACAATCTGCTTGATGGCTTGATCGTTGCCTTGTGGGAAGGTGAGGGTACACTGGTCGGTTTGCACGACGATTTTGTCTGAGAGATCGTTGATCACTAAAGCCTTGGTTTTACTGCCGTTAACTATAAGACAATTGGTACAGTTTTGAACCAAAGTACGCTCTCCAACTACGACATTGCCAGCGGCGTCTTTAGCGCCTAAATCATAGATAGCGCCCCAATTACCAAGATCACTCCATCCCATTTCTGCGGGAATGACACAAACTTGGTCCGCGCGTTCCATCAATCCGTAATCAATAGAGATGTTTTCACATTCTCCGTAAATACGTTCGATGCTTTGTTTCTCATATTTCGTATCAAGATCATTCCAGGTCTCGCCTAGCGTGGCCATGAGCTCAGGAAGGTGTTGGTCTAGGCCTTTTGAAACGGCATCAATATTCCAAATGAACATACCGGCATTCCATAAAAAGTCACCACTATCTAAAAATAGCTTGGCGTGTTCTAGATCCGGCTTTTCCGTGAAGGCTTTGACTTGGTAAGCACCATGCTCATCTTCTGTTCCTTCGGCGTATTGAATGTATCCATAGCCAGTTTCTGGCTTGTGTGGCTTGATGCCTATGGTCACAAAACAATCGCTCGTAGAAGTACGTTCTAGGCCTTTGCGAACTACGTTTTCAAAAGCTGCATCATCAGTAATGAGATGGTCGGCAGGAGTGATGAACATGTTCGCCGAAGGATTGCGCTTTTTGATTTTCAAAACGGCATAAGCAATACATGGTGCGGTATTGCGGCGTAGGGGCTCGAGGATAATATTCTCACTAGGCAACTCAGGCAGGTGTTCCTGCGTCATTGCTGCATAGTTTTCGTGGGTAACGACTAGAATGTTTTTAGCATCAAAAATGCGTCGAACACGCTTATAAGTTTGTTGAATAAGGCTCTCGCCGGTTCCCAAGAAGTCAAGGAATTGCTTTGGTGTTTCTTCTGTGGACATGGGCCAAAATCGGCTCCCAATTCCACCGGCCATAATGACACAGTACGGTGTAGGCATGTTCAGAGTATGTGTAGTTGGTTTGAGAACATTGCTCAAATTCAATACAAAAGTACGATTTTATCCCCTTAGGGGGTATCTTCGTGCCCTTAATTAAACGCTACAATCATGTTAAATCTTGTCCTATTCGGCCCTCCAGGGGCAGGTAAAGGAACTCAGAGTGCCTTCTTGGTAGATCGTTATGAATTGGTGCACCTAAGTACAGGTGATCTTTTTCGTTTCAACATTAAAAATGAAACGGAGTTGGGCCAATTGGCCAAATCCTACATGGACAAAGGTCAACTTGTTCCGGATTCAGTGACCATTTCTATGTTAGAAGATGCTGTAAACAAGAACCCACAAGCGAAAGGATTCATTTTTGATGGTTTTCCTCGAACCAACGCCCAAGCCCAAGCTCTAGATGCATTCTTAGAAGGTCGCAGCACTGGAATTACCAGCATGGTAGCGTTGGAAGTGCCGGAAGATGAACTTCGTATTCGCTTGGCGGAACGTGCAAAAACTTCGGGTCGCCCAGATGATGCAGATCCTGCGATCATCCAGAATAGAATAGATGTATATAATGCAGAGACCGCGCCGGTAAAGGATTACTACGAAGGTCAAGGCAAGTATAGAGGTGTTGATGGGGTAGGCAGCATTGCTGAAATCACCGATAGATTAGTCGCTATTATCGACACCTTGTAAGACCTTCGGGTCCTATCAATAACAATCGTACTTTTGCAAAGCAGTCTTCCATAGTGGGGGCTGCTTTTTCACATTATGTCAGGAAGCAACTTCATAGATTACGTAAAGATTTACTGCAAGAGCGGCCGCGGTGGTAGCGGTTCGACACACTTGCTGCGCAACCGTATGACCTCCAAGGGTGGACCCGACGGTGGAGATGGCGGCCGCGGTGGTCATGTGATCGTGAAAGGCAACGCACAGATGTGGACCTTGCTTCCATTGAAATACCAGAAGCACATTAAAGCCGCATCAGGAGAGAACGGCAGTGCACAAGAACGCACGGGCGCTCAAGGTGAGGATAAATACATCGAAGTACCATTGGGAACAGTGGCCAAGGACGAGGAAACTGGCGAGGTGTTGTTTGAAATCACTGAAGACGGTGAAGAGCATATCCTCGTAAAAGGTGGCCGCGGCGGTTTGGGTAATGTGCATTTTAAGAGTGCCACGTTCCAGACGCCACGTTTCGCACAACCGGGCGAGCCTGCGAACGAAGGTTGGTTCATTCTTGAGCTGAAAGTGTTGGCTGACGTAGGGTTGGTAGGATTCCCAAATGCTGGGAAGAGCACCTTGCTCTCTGTGGTCAGTGCGGCCAAACCGGAAATTGCGAATTATCCCTTTACCACCTTGGTGCCGAACTTAGGAATGGTGAATTACCGCGATCATAAGTCTTTTGTGATGGCGGATATCCCAGGGATTATTGAAGGAGCTGCCGAAGGAAAGGGTTTAGGACACCGATTCTTACGTCACATCGAGCGCAATGCATTGCTGTTGTTCATGGTTCCTGCCGATGCAGAGGATTATGCGAAGGAATACGAGATTTTGCTCAATGAATTGGTCAAGTATAATCCTGAACTTGCCGATAAGGATAGAATTCTAGCGATTACAAAGAGCGATATGCTCGACGAGGATTTGCAGGAAGAGATTAAGGTCCAATTACCCGAGGGCATTCCACACATCTTTATTTCATCCGTTGCCAACAAGAACATCATGCCGCTCAAGGATATGATTTGGGAACGACTCAATGCCCCAGCCTAATGTTTGAGGTCGTACATAGCTTCGACGTGGATGCGATGTACGTATTGAATCATTGGTTGCCAGCCAGCACCGACACTTTCTGGCTTGCTGTAACCAAAACCATTACTTGGATTCCCCTTTATATAGTTATGGTTGAGCGCCTATTTAGGCGCTCAGCGATGGACGTGTTTGTAAAGCGATTGGCCCTGGTGGTGCTAGGTGTTTTGCTTTGGGATCAAGGAGCTGAACTGTTTAAGCATTGGATTGCTCGACCACGTCC
>CAJXTR010000111.1 GCA_913060465.1 uncultured Cryomorphaceae bacterium
GCAACACTTTCTCCCATTTTGGGAAGGATCAATTCAAACTGAGCCATTGAATTTGTGTTTTTCTACTGCCCGAATTTACGGCAAATTCTCCCGAAAACAGCGCCCAATTATTTTTTGCTGAGCTTCCATAACTGCTTTAAGTCCCCGCCAATGGTAGCTTCTCTTGCATAGTTGATAACTAAAGCTTTTGCACTTTGAGAAACATCTAAATTTTCGGGAATTCCAGTGCAGATATTGAAAATCGGCGTGGGTAATTTCGGTAGGTTAAATTTTTCCGCATCATCAATACCATAGCCAACCAAAGTCTTTGAGCCTAAGAAGAGCGCTGGCAGGTTCTTTAAGGTGTTGGTCCATAAAGATTTACGTCTAGAGATGGAGCAGATGAATGCACTCAAGGGTAGGGTCAGTGTAAGGAGTAAGGGGAATAGGATGTTTAGCGCACGCTTTTGGCGGAGGAACACTGGGTTGGCCGTTTGGAATACCGATCCGCCGTGGGCTTCACCTTGAGTTAAGCTACTGTTGGAGCCTACTAGGTAGTTGCCTTGAGCGAGGAAGGTTTTAATGGCACATTTTTGCCCGATGGTTTCCATAATAGTCATGAGCTCAGCATTACTCATAACGGAACTGTCAACAACACATTCATTGATTTGGTGCAGATCGACGAGGTTTTTGATTTGTTCGGTTGCGGTAGATGGATTCTCGTGGTGAATGAAAAGAGAAGGTGAAATGTTACGCTCTGCTAGGAGTTGTTCGAGGTCCAATTTTCTTTGCTTACCCCCAACAAACAATACACGAGGTCGGCGTAACGGTTTGGCAAAGAATTCCTTTTTTGTCAGCCACTCAAGAATAGTGCGCCAAGCTAAAACGGCGACAGTTCCGCCGGTGGCGCCTAAAACGAGGAGGGCGCGTGAGAATCTGAGGTCTTCTGGAAGTAGGCCATAGCCGAAGCCAAGAATTAGGGTGGCAATGATCATGCTACGAACGACGCTTGAAGGACGGGCATGTTTGGAATAGATGCCGCTAAACCACAAACCTAAAATCCAGATCAAGACATAGCTCCCTTGGACATAATAGGTGTAGGTATCTGGGTAGGAGCCTCCGTTGATGAAGCGGTGGTTGGACTCCCAATAGCCTTTAATCTGCTCGAGGGTAAAGGCTAGAGCGGCGGCATCGATGATTGGTGCGGCTGCGCTGCGGCCTAATCGGGCCAAGATGGCCAAACCTGCGCGCAGGTAAATGCCGGTGTAAATGAGTAGTGTGTAGGCTAATGCTGAACCGCCGCTGAATTGTTTGCGCGCAAAAATGACCATGGCTTGGTAGAACATGCGAACGTAATTCAAGCTTCCGCGTTTTGTGCTTTCGCCTTTGTAATGGATGATCCGACTCTCGGCGAGGTAGTGGTTTTCCTTTCCGGTTTTGAGTAATTCGTAGCTTAAATCGATGTCCTCGCCATACATAAAGTATCGTGGGTCAAAACCGCCAACTTCTCGCAATAGGTCAGTGGGAACCATCATAAAACACCCAACGAGAACCTCCACTTTGTGGTTTTGGTCGGGGTCCAAGTGGCCTAAATGGTACCTTGAGAATACAGGCGATTTTGGAAAGAGACGGGAAAGACCGGAAATCTTGAAAAGGGCCGTCATTGGGGTAGGTAAACCGCGCTTGCTTTCAGGAAGAAATTGGCCCGAACCGTCAATTCCTTTAATTCCTAAACCACCTACTTCGGGGTGCGCTTTCAAATACGTTAAGGCGACCTCAAGCGTATCTTCTTGAAGCACCGTGTCGGGGTTCAGGATAAGAGTGTATTGTCCCTTTGCGCGCTCGAACCCTTGATTATTAGCCTTGCCAAACCCTACGTTTTCGGGGTTGTCGATCCATTGGACCTTGGGGAAATGCGCTAAAATTTCATCTCGGCCAGAATCTTGACTGGCATTATCAATAACAATAGTTTCAAAGCTGAACGATGTCTGGCTGCGGTAGATGCTGTCCAAACACTGCGTTAAAAACGCCTTGACATTGTAGTTGATGATGACAATACTTAAATCCACTATTTCGGCAGGCTTTGTTCGTAAGGAATGCGGTGCTGAATGCTTCGCCCTAAGGTCACTTCGTCTGCAAATTCAAGTTCATCACCCACGGCGATACCGCGCGCGATCGTGGTTAAATTCACATCAAAATCCTTGACTTTTCGGTATAAGTAGAAGTTCGTTGTGTCGCCTTCCATTGTTGTGTTTAGCGCGAAAATAAGCTCTTTGATTTCTCCTTTTTCTAAGCGTTCGACGAGGGAGGAGATGGTCAGGTCACCGGGTCCAATTCCATCCATCGGTGAGATCAACCCGCCTAATACGTGGTACTTGCCTTGGAATCCACCTGTGTTCTCTATTGCCATAACATCGCGTACATCTTCAACGATGCAAATGGTGGTTTCGTCTCTTTTAGGCGAAGCGCAAATGCTGCATTGGTCTGTATCCGAGATGGTGTGACACGTTTTACAAAAGGTGGTATTATCACGAAGGTCCATGAGTTTCTCGGCGAGTAGATGGGTTTGCTCTGCCGGTCTACGCAGCAAATGCAACGCAAGGCGTAAGGCAGTTTTCTTGCCTATACCGGGAAGTCGGCTGATTTCTTCGACGGCAGCCTCTATTTTTCGAGAAGAGAAATTCATGTGCTTTCAAAAGTAAGGGATTGCGCATATTTGTGAACATGAACTACACGCTCTTTTTAACGCTTTTGTTGGCCTACGTAGCTGTATTGGTTATTGTAGGCCGTTTAACAGCCCGCGGCGGCTCCAACGAAGCCTTCTTTACGGCGGGCCGAAATGCCAATTGGCTCCTGGTGAGTTTCGGAATGATCGGTGCCTCATTATCGGGGGTTACCTTCATCAGTGTACCGGGCTGGACGGCAAGTGCTGGCTGGACCTATATGCTGATGGTATTTGGTTATTTGATTGGTTATGCCATTATCGCCTTTGTGTTATTGCCGGTCTATTACAAGCACCGCGTTATCAGTATCTACTCATACCTCGGAGATAAATTGGGCACTGAGAGTTATAAAACGGGCTCGGCATTCTTTCTGATCTCAAGAATTATCGGAGCTTCAGCTAGGCTTTACATTGTTACGATGATTGTCCAATTAACTATTTGCGACGCCTTTCACATACCATTTATTGTCACCGCCATGCTGGTACTTGTCCTCATCGCGGTGTACAGCGCCTCTGGAGGGATTGCGACCATCGTCATCACGGATACGCTGCAAACCACCTTAATGCTCTTGGCCACGGGATTGGCCCTGTATTATGTGGGAAATGCTGTTGTTGAACAGGGGCAGGGGCTGTGGTCCTATATAGCATCAAGCGATCAGTTTTACCTCGTTGAAGAGGGGACAGCTCGCGCATGGTGGAAGCAGGTCTTAGGAGGGATGTCTATTGCCGTTGCGATGACCGGCTTAGATCAAGACATGATGCAAAAAAACCTCACTGTACGCACCTTAAAAGGCGCACAGAAGAACATGCTTTTGCTGGGAATTACTTTGATTTTTGTGAATGCCTTGTTTTTGAGCCTGGGGATTTTCTTGACAGATTATGCCGCGCAGAATGGCATCGCTGCTAGCGGGGACCAATTATTCGCTCAAGTTGCCACAAGCAGCGCCATGCCGCCGGTTTTAGGTGCAGTTTTCTTCCTAGGACTTTTAGCAGCAGCCTTCTCTAGTGCGGATAGTGCTTTGGCATCGTTAACAACTGCCTTTTGTGTGGACTTCTTAGGACTTAAAGAACACGAAAGCACCGCAAAGCGTAACAAGGTTTATATAGGATTCATGGTCCTCATTCTTCTTGTAATGGTAGGCATTTACCAGCTGCAAGAGGAGACCATTATATCTACGTTGTTTACCGCAGCTGGATATACCTACGGGCCCTTGCTCGGGCTTTTTGCCTTTGCTCTATTGACCAATCGGAAAATCAAACATTGGGGCGTCTTAGCTGTAGCGATCATATCGCCATTCTTGGCCTATGCGCTTAGCCTCTGGGCGCCATCTCTCGGATATACAATAGGATTTGAGCTACTCCTTTATAACGGAGCGATGACTTTCGTGGGCGCCTGGCTCATCAGCCAAGCACCCTCAAAAGCTTAGTGTATAATAGCGATGCGTTTTGTACGCGTAATGCCATTGTTCGTGATTTCCAGCAAGTACGTTCCTGCCGGTAAATGCTGGTAATCCAGCATTAATGTTCCCTCAACACGGGCGAAACTGCTCAATGAGATGGCTGCTCCTGAGAGGTCGTTTAACTGCACGTTAACGGCACCTTCGATATTGCCTAGATCGAGTTGGATCAAACCATTAGATGGGTTCGGATAGAGGGTCCAATTC
>CAJXTR010000112.1 GCA_913060465.1 uncultured Cryomorphaceae bacterium
GGCTTGCGCTTGCCGCCGCCGGCACCACGAGGACCTTTTGGACGATCTGATTTTGGCTTGCCGCCACGCCCAGGTCGAGGACCGCGCTGGCCCGGTTTCTTAGGCTTGCGATTTTCAGGATCCGCCCATTCCTCTGCAGCCCCAGCCGCAAACGGATGGTCTTCTACCAATGGGATCTCCAATTTTATCAGCTTCTCGATATCCTTCAAATACTCTCGTTCATCGGCAGAACAGAATGACACACTACTCCCAGATGCTTCGGCACGACCCGTGCGCCCGATACGGTGTACGTAAGTTTCTGGAATATTGGGCAGCTCATAGTTCACTACATATTCCAATCCAGAAATATCAATACCACGTGCCGCGATATCAGTAGCTACCAATACTTGCAATTCCCCGTCCTTGAAACCTTTAAGCGCCTTCTGACGTGCATTTTGGCTCTTGTTTCCGTGAATGGCGGCAGCCTTAATGCCTTTTTTGGACAGGATACGAACGACCTTATCACAGCCGTGTTTAGTACGTCCGAAGACCAGCGTTTCACCGTCGAAAGACTTCAACAGCTCCACCAACAAAGCTGGCTTTTCCTTTTTACTCACATAGTAGACCTCTTGTGAGACACGCTCCGCCGTTGGCTTCGCTACGGCAATGCGTACTTGCTTGTAGTTTGGCTTAAGTATTTGCTCGCTCAAGGAGATAATGTCTTTCGGCATGGTTGCCGAGAAGAACAAACTTTGCCGTTTTTGAGGGATAATCTTCAAGAGCTTTCGGATGTCATGGATGAATCCCATGTCTAGCATCTGATCGGCTTCATCCAAAACGAAATGTGTCAGAAATCTCAAATCAATAAAACCTTGCTGGTGCAAATCCAAAAGTCTACCTGGAGTAGCCACTAAATAATCTACCCCTTTTTTCAATTGATCCACTTGAGGATTTTGACCTACACCCCCGAAAATAACTGCTGTACGCAAACCTGTTCCATGGCTGTAGCGCTTGGCGTTTTCTCCTACTTGGAGCGCGAGCTCTCGGGTTGGGGTCACTACTAAGGCCTTGATTTTTCTAGTCTTAAAAGTTTTCTCTTGGAGCAAATGCTCAATGATGGGAATGGTAAAAGCAGCTGTTTTTCCCGTACCGGTCTGTGCAGTACCAAGCAAATCAAATCCATCCAAAAGAATGGGAATGCTCTGAGCTTGAATAGGTGTAGGTTGGGTATATCCTTGGTTTTTCAAGGCAGTTAGGATTCGAGAATCGAGTCCTAGTGAATCAAATGTCATAGAAAGTGTTTAGGCAACAACACATAGTTGTTAAGGCAAAGATAGGGTAATAATTGAGACCAATTTTTCTAAATGATAGTATTACTATTATATTTGCATTGTTAAACAATTACCATTCAAGAGCGTTATATACATTATGAATGCATTGAACATCACCGTAAGCGATAAGCTTTACATTAAAAATCCGGACGAAACTGAACTAGGAAGAAAGATCCTATCAAAGAGTATTGAACTCTTGAATGACTTGGGGTATGAGCATTTCACGTTTAAAAAAGTCGGCCTTGCCATAGAAAGCACTGAAGCCAGTGTATATCGATACTTTCAAAACAAGCACCAACTTCTAGCATTTCTGATTAACTGGTATTGGGGCTGGCTAGAAGTAAAAATGGCGAATGAGTTTATCGTACTAAACACCCCTGAAGACAAACTCCGAAAAGCCATTGAACTCTTGGTCTATCCCATGGACCAAGACGAGCGAATTCCTCACATCAATGAGAACCAATTGCAACATATTGTAGTCTCGGAATACCCGAAAATCTACCTTACAAAAGAGGTCGATCAAGAAAACCAGGAAGGCTATTTCCTTGGCTACAAGAGGATATGCGACACACTTAGCCTCTTAGCACTTCAAATCAATCCAGATTTCAAACATCCACATAGCTTATTCGCGACAGTCATCGAGGCCGCTCAAAGCCAACAGTTTTTTGTAGAGCACCTACCGCGTCTGTCCGATGCAAAAAAAGGACAAAAAGATATCGTCTCTTTCTTAACCCATATGACCATTAAAACCATCCAATAACGATGCAAAAGAACCCTTTCCAAAAATTCATCGCAATGCTCAGCCCTGATCGGCGAGACATTGTTTATTTATACTCTTACGCACTGTTCTATTCACTGGTCAGCCTGACTCTACCACTAGGCGTCCAGGCCATCATTGGCCTCATTCAGGCCGGTATGGTTAGTACCAGCTGGATTATCCTGAGCGCAGTGGTTACTGCAGGGGTAATTATCGGTGGTATTCTTCAAGTACTCCAATTATCCATTTCTGAAATCCTTCAACAAAGAATATTCACCAGAGCCGCTTTTGAATTCACGTACCGTATTCCAAGGTTTCAAAATGCATCAATCCGCGGTCAATACCCTCCAGAATTGATCAATAGGTTCTTCGACACACTGAACGTACAAAAGGGGTTGTCGAAAATATTGATGGACTTTAGTGCTTCATCACTTCAGATTGTAATTGGACTCATTCTATTATCGACTTACCACCCATTCTTTATCACCTTCGGCGTGGCTTTAATAGCCCTACTCATTGCCATTCTCTACTACACCGGACCCCGTGGTTTGGAAAGCAGCATGAAGGAGAGCACCTATAAGTACAAGATTGCGCATTGGCTAAAGGAGATTGCTCGAACCATGGATACGTTCAAACGCGCAGGCCATACCGAACTTCCGCTCGAGCGCACGGACGAACTGGTAAACAGCTACCTCGAGCACCGCAAGCGCCACTGGAAGGTGTTGATTTTTCAATACGCCAACATCGTTGGATTCAAAGCCTTCGTTACGCTTGGCCTCCTAATCATTGGCGGCTTATTGGTGATTGAGAATGAAATAAACGTGGGCCAATTCGTGGCTTCTGAAATCGTCATCATTCTCATTATAAATTCTGCCGAAAAATTGATCCTTACCATGGAACCAATTTATGATGTCCTAACCGCCGTAGAGAAAATGAGCACGGTAACGGACATCCCGCTCGAAGAGGATCAAGGCTCTTTGATGTTCGACACTATAGATACGGGAATGGGTGCTTCAGTAGAACTTAAAGAACTCTCTTACACCTCTCTTGACGGAACACGCTCTATTCTAAACAAGATAAATACCCTTATTCCATCAGGGGCACGCGCTGTAATTACTGGAAAGAATGGTTCGGGGAAATCGACTCTTCTTAGACTTCTCGCGGTTCAATACGAACCTACCGGAGGAACGGTAAGTTTTAACGGCCATCCTTCAGGAAATCTAAATACCGCCGACCTTCGATACCACGTTGGGGATTGCTTTCTAAGTGAGGACCTTTTCGAAGGATCGCTCCTGGAGAACATTACGCTTGGTCGCCCCGAAATTGAACTTTCGGATGTTGAGTGGGCCGTAGAAGGCTTAGGCCTGAAGAACTTCATTCAATCCCTACCTAAAGGATATGAAACTCCTGTAGGTCCGACTGCCATTCCACTATCAAGTAGTTTGGTAGAGCGTATTTTGCTCGCTCGTGCGATTGTCGTCCGCCCGAGATTGCTCCTACTCGACGATATTTTCCACCTCTTTGACCCCAAGGAAAGGAAGAATATCATTGATTTCATATGGGACGAAAGACAACCTTGGACGCTGGTAGCAGCTTCAAATCTTCCCGCTGTCAAAGAAGCGAGTAACCTAACCATTGAACTCTAATCGCATGCTGAATATTTCTAAAAATAAAATTGCCGACCGTTTAAATACGGAGAAGTACAGAAGCTTTGAGCACTTAGGAAATCCATTCATAGGGCCTAAAATCAAACGCGCCTTTTTCATCACTGCATTCCTTAGCCTTGGTGCTTTGTTCTTGCCATGGACTCAAAACATTCAAGCGAAAGGAACGGTGACAATGCGTCAACCTGAGCAACGACCAAGTGAAATACAAGCTGCTATTGCTGGACAAATAGCCCAATGGTATGCCGTCGAGGGAGATGTAGTACAAGAAGGAGATACCATAGCACGTCTTCGGGAGATTAAGAATGAATACCTCGATCCTTCTTTGATTCAACGCACGAAAGAACAACTGCAGGCTAAAGAGGCCGGCGTAGCGAGCTACGTTTCAAAGGTTAGCGCATTGACAGAACTCATTGCAACGCTTAGAACTAACCAACAGATTAAAGCGCAAAGCCTTGCCTTTAAAGTTCAGGCAGCGAGGGCAGCTGCCCAGGCAGATTCAGC
>CAJXTR010000113.1 GCA_913060465.1 uncultured Cryomorphaceae bacterium
TCACGATCGCCTTTGGCGAAATCGAATGCACCATGCTTCGCGTAGCTGATATCACTATCGGCCAACAATAAAACAGCCAAGATTTTACGCTTTGCTCCGCGTTTGATCTCGGCTACTTCTCCTGATACAGGGGCACAAATTTTAACTTCTGGGCGGTCTTTGTCGAAAAACAGTGTGTCGCCCGCACTGACTTTTACTCCAGCTTTCACTGCCAGTTTTGGCGTGATACCTGGAAAATCTAAAGGACTTACGGCATAAGTTGCAGCGTTATGCTGACCCAAATCTGCTTGGGTTGCTTCACCTACTAACTTAATATCGTAACCTTTACGAATCTTGAAGGTTTGAGACATCGTACTTTAAGTATGATTTTGGGTTGCAAAATTAGAACACAGTTAACTTTTAGCCACATTAAATCGGTACTAATTGTACCTTAGACACCAATATTTCTTAAAAATGTCTGTTAATAAGTACGTGATATTCGTCATAGCCCTTTTTGTGAAGGGGTTATCTGCCCAAATCATGGTCGATACCGTGGCATTTGAGTACCTAAAAACAATCCAATTGGCCCCCATTGGCGCACCAATGGATTTCCCGGCGTACGAGCTAGGCAAAAAACAAGGGCTTGAGTTCAGCTTCGACGACATGGCCTACGAATGGAACAACTATGGATATCGCATTCAGCATTGCGATAAGAATTGGCACCCCTCAGACCTATTAATCAACCAATACCTCGATGGATTTGATGGGAATTATTTGACCAATTTCGCCATCAGCGTCGGCACCTTCGTTCCCTACACCCATTACAAGACCACCATTCCCAATGAATACATTCGACCGAAGATCAGCGGGAATTACGTATTGGAAGTCTTTCAAAACGACGATCCCAAAGACGTGATCATTCGCCGTCGATTCATTGTTTACGAATCACTCGCCTTGCCTTCGGTTCAGGTGATCAGAGCTGTGGACTTGGAGAATTTCTCTACCGAACAACAAGTCAACGCCCGCGTGGCCCTGGCCGGCTACCCCATCCAAGACTACTTCAATGATTTAGACCTCAGCATCCTTCAAAACCGTCGTTGGGATAATAGCCTAAATGGGCTCAAGCCAACCTTCATCAATGACGGCATGCTCGAATATAATTTCATGGGTGAAGGCGCATTTGAAGGCGGAGTTGAATTCCACACCTTCGACACCAAACGTCTAAATCAAGTGGGCATGGGTGTGAAAGTGAGCCAGCTCGACACCTGTTGGCAGGTGTATCTCGAGGAAAAGAAAAATAGAAGCATCGCCGTCTACAGCTTTCAACCTGATATCAATGGGGGCCGATTAATCCAACGCGCCGACGTAGGAAATCCGGATTTAGCCGGTGACTACTGTGTGGTAGAATTCTACCTTGAAAGCCCTGAGCTCGAAGTTCCGGTATACGTGTTCGGTCAATTAAGTAACTGGCAACTGCTCCCAGAATTCCGCTTAGAATACAACTACAACCGTGGCGCGTACATGGGCAAAGTATTGCTCAAACAAGGCTACTACAACTACGTATTTGCCCACCCGAATGAATCAGGCGCGGCAAGTGTAGAGCTTACGGAGGGCACCCACTGGCAGACCCAAAACGACTATACAGTTATTCTTTATAATCGCGGTATGGGACTGCGCTACGATAGAATAATTGGCTACCTTAAACCCTCAATTGTAAACCGATGAGAACACTCCTTTCCCTAGCATTCGCAACCCTCTCCACTGCCGCATTTGCGTGGGGTCTAACCGGCCACCGCGTCGTGGGACACATTGCGATGGACCACCTCAACCCTGAGGTTAAAGCACACATTATCAATACCCTTGATGGAGAAGACCTAGCCATGGTCGCAAACTGGATGGACTTTATTAAGTCTGAGCCTTCGTACGACAGCTTGAACGCGTGGCACTACTGCACCGTGGAATCTGTCGACCACTTGGACCACCACGAACACCCGGACAAAGGCGATGTTTGGATGGCCATCGATAAATTCCTCAAGGAAATCGAAACTCAAAACTACAGCGTGGACGAGGCCTTTGCCTTGCGCGCCCTTGCCCACCTTATTGGTGATGTACACCAGCCGCTGCACTGTGGAAATGGCACCGACATGGGAGGAAACCAAGTGAAGGTGAAGTTCTTCTGGGAGAGCTCCAACCTACACCGCGTATGGGACAGCGGACTTATTGATTACTGGAAAATGTCGTACACGGAATATTCTACTTGGATCATGAGCACTGTGACTCCCGAGCATATTCAATCTTGGAAGGGTACTACCACCAAAGATTGGGTACGTGAGAGCGTGGAAATGCGAGAGCAGTGTTACTCTACCATGGGCGACCCTGAAAGAATGGGCTACCGCTATGTTTATGACAACACTGAACTTCTTCACCTCCGACTGGCTCAGGCAGGCGTGCGCCTCGCGGACGCCCTCAACCAAGCCTATGCTGCACGAGGCTGAGAAAAATTTTTGACACCATAAAAAAAGCCGCCCTCGGGGCGGCTTTTTTTATGCTTCAGTAGCTACAAGTTCGAGCAGCTTCACGATTACATCAGTTGCGCTCTCCATATCCTGTAAACTCACAAATTCATAGGGGCTGTGGAAGGCATGCTCCCCAGCAAAAATATTGGGGCAAGGAAGGCCCATGAAGCTGAGCTTCGAGCCGTCTGTACCGCCGCGGATCTTTGCCTTACGCACAGGCAATCCACAAGCATCAATGGCTTTTTCTGCCAAGGCCACGACTTGCGGATGTTGGTCGAGGATCTCCTTCATATTGCGGTATTGCTCGCTAATCTCAATCTCATAACTGGTGCGCTTCACCGCTTTGGCAGCTTGTTTGGCCAGGGCATGAAGTAATTGGGCATATTCGTCCAATTCCGTCGAATCAAAACTGCGCAAGATCATCGTGATGCGCACTTCTTCCACCCCGCCTTTAATCTCATACGGGTGCACGAAGCCGGCCTCTCCTTTGGTCGCTTCCGGCGCCCATTCTTGGCGCGGCAACAAACTCAAGAACACTCCGGCGGCCTTCAACGCATTGCCCATCTTCTTGTGAGCATAGCCCGGGTGAGTATTAGCCCCGCGAAAAATCACAGTCGCTCCATCTGCTGAGAAAGTCTCGTCTTCTATTGATCCCTTGGTAGCACCGTCCATGGTGTAGCCCCAAGCAGCGCCTAATTTTTCAATATCCACATGATCCGCCCCACGACCTATTTCTTCGTCCGGAGTGAACAACAACTTCATCGTCGCGTGCGGTACCTCTGGGTATTTCATTAAATACGCTGCAGCAGCCATGATCTCCGCCACCCCAGCTTTGTTATCTGCACCCAGCAAGGTCGAACCGTCCGAGGTAATAATGGTATGCCCTTCCATTTCTTTCAAAGGCCCAAAAGCCTTTGGACCTATGACGATATCGCCCTTCGGCAACACAATATCTCCGCCGTCATAGTTGTGGTGTAAAGTTGGCACCACTCCTGCCCCGCTGTATTCTGGCGAGGTATCCATGTGGGAACAAAAGCAGATGGCCGGAGCACTCTCGTGGCCTGCCGATGCTGGGACTGTCGCGTATACGTAGCCTTTCTCGTCCATGTGCGCATCACTCACGCCCATCGCGAGCAATTCTTCCACAAGCACGCGGCCCAAATCTTTTTGCTTTTCCGTCGACGGCACGGTAGGGCTGTGTGGGTCACTTTGCGTGTCTATTTGCACGTAACGCTGAAATCTTTCTAAGAGGTCGGGGTATTTCATGTGTCCAATTTTTGATGCAAGCTGCTCGGGTAAAACACCGTACGAAGCAACGTTTCCAATATGATTCTAAAGTCCAATAGCAGGGACCAATTTTCAATGTAATACACGTCCGCCCGAATACGCTCCTGCAACAACGCTTCATCCGCGCCCGGTCCGCCGCCGCGCAACCCTCTACTCTGCGCTAACCCGGTCATCCCCGGCTTGGCCCAATGGCGTATGCGGTAATTTTTAACTAACGAACTGTACGATTCCACATCCTCGCTCGTGTGTGGGCGTGGCCCCACCAAACTCATCTGTCCCACCAATACGTTGAATAGTTGCGGCAGCTCGTCCCATCCCATTTTACGCATCCAACGCTGCAGTGCATTGGAATCGCCCGTAGACGGTTTGATCGTCTG
>CAJXTR010000114.1 GCA_913060465.1 uncultured Cryomorphaceae bacterium
AGCTGGTGGAATGGAGAAATCCAGCATTACACCGACCGTGATACTAATGCCTATGTGAGTGGCGGGAGCCTCCACCTCACCGCACTTCGCGAGACCTATACCGATCAAAACGTTACCAAGGACTATACCTCAGCCCGACTAAACTCAAAGTTTGCCTTTACCTATGGTCGTGTAGAAGTACGAGCTAAACTTCCTACCGGCGTGGGCACTTGGCCCGCCATCTGGATGCTCGGACAGAACATCACTGAAATAGGTGCCTACTGGCAGGTGCAAGGCTATGGTACAACCGGTTGGCCGGCCTGTGGCGAGATCGACATCATGGAGCATTGGGGTCACAACCAGAATTACGTCTCAAGTGCAATGCACACCCCTTCTAGTTTTGGCGGAACCGTAAATGTCGGCGGTCAATACGTAAGTGGCGCAAGTACGAACTTCCACGTCTATGCCCTCGAATGGAGTGAGACCAAAATGGTATTCAGCGTGGACAGCGTGGTGCATTACACCTACGAGCCTTCTACCTATACAGCCAGTACTTGGCCATTCTACGATCCACAATATTTATTGCTCAATATCGCTATCCAATCTTCTATCGATTCAACCTTTACTAGCAGCGCCATGGAAGTTGATTATGTGCGCATCTACCAACAATCAAACCTGAGTTTAGAAGAAGAAGCCCGCGATGGAATAGGCGCTATTGGCAATCCTTTTGAGGACCAATTATTCGTTCGCCTAACCGGCCCAAGCACCATCAACATCTACGACATAACAGGTAAGCAGGTCTACACAAATACACATTCTAGTAGCACTTACATACCAACAGCAGAATACGCTCCAGGAATGTATGTCCTAGAAATCCTACAACCCGGATTCAAAGGCTACCGTGAAAAGGTCATCAAGCAGTAAGCTGACGAAAAAAATCAAAAAAAATACGGGCCTGGTTTCTGCGAAACCAGGCCCGTTCTTATTTAAGATTTCTCGCGGCACTAATACCTGCGGGAGGTTAGAATTTGAGTTGTTCGTCCTTGTCCCAAAGACCCCATGACGCTCCTACATCACCTTCCTTCTCAATCTTCCAACTCTCGTCGAAGGATGAGAAATAGAACATCGGGATATCCTCTGCCTTGGACCAACGCTGAGCGTTGATAAAGTACTTCAAGCTATTTTCGAACGATGCATGTGCACCACCGATGCTCTGACCACTGCTTGGCCATCCGGTTTCGGTGATCAACACAGGCTTACCTTTTCCTGCCGCCTGAGCTTCAAAGTACATTTGCTTCATGTACATCAATGAATACTCTAGGGAACAGCCCTCCCAATAAGGGTAACAGTTCGCTAAGATGATATCACAAATATCGGCCACCTCTGGGTGGTCCGTGAATTCATAATAGGCATCAACGTAACCCACAGGCACTTCAGTAACCTCAGCCTTGACACGCTTTATGTAATCAAGAAGTGCATCTACAGTGAGATCCTCACGGTAAAGTACCTCGTTACCTACTGCAGCGACATCCACTACCCCTTCCTTACAAAGGGCTACTAAGGCTTCAATCTCACCTTCGTTTTTTTCTAGGTCATCCCCTAACCACGCGCCTACTAAGGTCTTGATGCCCATTTCGTGAGCTACTCGGGCAATGATTTCGTTCCCTTCGGTACATGAAAATGTGCGAACCCAAGAGATGTGTGGCTTTAGAATTTCAAGCTTGCGACGCACTTGTGCTTCGGAAAGTTGATCGCCAGGTTTCTGGCCTTCATCGTAGGCACTAAAACAAATGCCGTGAATGCCATCCGCCAACATTTGACGGCTTTGAGATTTTAATTCTTCAAGACTAAGATTATTGACTACTGGACCGGCCAGCGACAAAAATTTCTCTCTTCTAAAAGACATAGGTATTGGTAAATTTTATTGAGCAGTTTCTGATTTTCGTTGGTCCAATTTTGCGCGGACCTCTTTCGCATAATTTTCATCAACCTTGTAGTTCCACATCACGGCAATGGCGATGAGGGTACAAACAATAGGAAGCCCCGAGAAGAACATTCTCAAGCCGTCCACAGCACCTTCTGGTTGTGCTCCCGCACCACTTTGATAATTCACCGCAGTCAAGATCAATCCACTTAGTGCTCCGGCAAATGCAAAGCCCAGCTTGACCATCCACCAATAGATCGCTCCAAAAACACCCTCGCGACGTTTGCCCGTATTGAGCTCATCGATATCCAGGACATCCGAAGTCATCGACATCATAATGGTGAACAAGCCGCCAATACCGAACGAATGGAACGGAAGGGCGAACAAGAACATGTAAGGTTTGCCTGGAATCATCAAGAACCAAAGCAGAACGTATCCAATGATGGAAATTCCTTGGCTCAAAATGAATGCACGCTTCTTTCCTAAACTCTTAGACATCCAAGCAACAATTGGAATGACCAAAAACGTGGTAATCAACGCTCCAACACTTCCAAAAAGCGTTGGCCATACTCCAACAGCCGAGGCATCATCGTTGAACAAGTGACTCTTGATGACAAAGAAGGTAAAACTCGCGATGGTATTGAATCCATTGAAAATCAAAAAGGTCGCAATACACAATCTGCGGAACGGGACTGAAGAAAAGGCCTCCTTGAAGCCTAAAGCTATGTTCTTCAAGCTTCCGAAGATCCCACTCAAGTTCAACGGTTCGTAATCTTCACGGTCCTTCGTGCTTTCACTTTTAATGAAAATTGCTGGTGCCATCGCACAGAGGGTAAAGACTACTGCAACCCATACCGCTAAGGTTCTGGTGGCCTCATCGGCAGTTGGAAACCAACTTGGATCATACATAATCACCCAAAACCAAGGCGCAATAACCCAAGCCCATTGGCCAATCCATTGGGAAATGGCCATCACGTTCGTACGCTCGTGGTAGTCGTCACTCATTTCGTAACCCATACTCACGTAAGGCACCCCGAAAATGGTCAATCCTAGATAGAACACGAACGACCACAACATCACGTAGGTAAAGTTGTAGGCCACGCTATTTTCTCTGTAGAGCTGCCAAAGGAAGGCAAAAGAAATACCCATGATAAGAGCACCTATAAGTACATACTGTCGACGGCGTCCCCAGCGAGACCGCGTGTTATCAGAGATGTAGCCCATAATGGGATCAAGCACGGCGTCAAAGGCACGCGGCGCGAAGAAAATCACACCCCACATCCAGCCTGGAAAGCCGAGGTCTTGAACTAAGACCACCATAAAAATACCCATGGCTGCTGGGAACATTTGGTTTGCCAACATTCCGACCCCAAAGGCAATTTTTTGTCCCATTGGGACCTTGTTTGATGTATTGCTCATCTGCGTTATTGTTTAGGTTCAATAAGTATTGTTTGCAAGGCTTGGGGAGGTATGTGAAGGGTATGGACCGTACCGTCAATATCGAGGGCGTATCCTACCTTTTCTTCTGATTCGTTGAAGACCGCAACGGCGAGTGTTCCATCAGGATTTCTCACTGCGGCCGCCATGATTTCGCCATTTTCAACTTGCGAGGCGAGCACTTCTGCACCCGGGCGCATGTATTTTGAAAAATGGGCCATCACGTAGTACAGCGGTGTAAAATATACCTCGTCCGCTTCTGGATCAACGATGACCGGTGCGATACACCAGTTTTTAAACCAATTGGGCCCTCCTTGACGATCCAACACCATGTTCCAATCTACCCAACCGTCTACCCAGTGGTTCAAGCACCCGATGATATCGCGAGCATAGCGGTGCGCAGGCGCATATTTTGGGTGCAAGTATTTCTTCTCTTCTTCACGCCAAGTAAATCCCCAATCCGTAGCTTCTTTCTTCCAATACCACTCATCATCCTGCCAAACAGGTACCTCAGCATCAATACAGCCTTCGGTTTCAATAAGGAATTTATTCGGGGCCTTGGCATGCGCGTATTCCAACATCTCCGGGAAATAACTCACCGTACTTTCATACCAGTGAATGGCCATACCGTCAAAATATTTGGCATTTTCTTCATTGGCATACATCTCGTCTGCCCATTCCTCAATGCCCTCACGGTTTTGATCGTACCCTAAAATAATCTTATCACCTTTCCCGTCCGCTTCAAGCGTAGGGCCTAAATGATTCTTTACGAAGTCCACCATTTCTTGTGGACTGTAGTGCAT
>CAJXTR010000115.1 GCA_913060465.1 uncultured Cryomorphaceae bacterium
CAAAACGAGCGTGCAGAACAAGGCTTGATTGAAAAGCTAGAGTTCGTAGTCAGCAATGATTTCGTCCGATTAAGCTACACCGATGCCATAGAAATTTTGAAGCGCAGCAAGCCGAATCAGAAGAAGAAATTTAAATACCTCATCAACGAATGGGGCGCAGATCTCCAAAGCGAGCACGAACGTTACCTCGTTGAGAAGCATTTCAAAGCTCCAGTGGTATTGTTTGATTACCCAGCCTCTATCAAAGCCTTCTACATGCGCTTGAACGAAGATGGCAAGACCGTACGCGCCATGGATATTTTGTTCCCGGGCATTGGCGAGATTGTCGGCGGTTCGCAGCGTGAGGAGCGCCACGATGTGTTGAAGGAAAAAGTCGCAGCTGTAGGTATTCCAGAAGAGGAATTGTGGTGGTACCTCGAAACTCGCAAGTTCGGAACCTGTGTACACAGTGGTTTTGGACTTGGCTTTGAGCGTTTGGTCCAATTCTGTACTGGCATGGGCAACATCCGCGACGTCATCCCATTCCCACGTACCCCAGGAAGCGCAAACTTCTAAAAACATCCTCCTAACCTATGCTAAAGCAGACCCTCGCACAGAAACTTCAACAAAAGCTGAGTCCCCAACAGATTCAGCTCATGAAGCTTGTGCAGCTGCCAACGCAAAGCTTAGAAGCGCGTATTAAACAAGAGATCGAAGAAAATCCCGCCTTGCTTGAGGGGCGGGAAAAATCGGAAGATACCTTCGAAAGCGATGTCAATACAGATACGGACGAGCGCGAAGTCAGAGACAGTTTAGAGGAGGTCAACTGGGACGATTACCTCGGTGATGAGGATACCCCGGATTACCGCACTAAAAGCAACAACTACAGTTCCGACGACGAATTGTACGAGGCCCCTGTGGTGGTCAATGAGAGTTTCCACGAAAGCTTAGTTTCTCAGCTCAGGCTGCATGACCTCAAAGAAGATGACCTCAACCTCGCCATCTATTTAGTTGGCGCTATTGATGATGATGGGATCTTGCGCCGCTCACTCGAAGATATCGTGGACGATTTGGCCTTTTCTCAAGGTATTTTCACCGATGTGCCGCAGCTGGAAAAAATGCTTGGAATTGTCCAGGAATTGGACCCGCCCGGAGTAGGTGGTCGCGATTTGCGCGAATGCCTCATGCTCCAATTGGAACGTAAGCCGGGTACGCCGAAAGTGGAATTGGCTCTGACCATTCTTGACAGTTATTTTGACCAATTCGTCAAGCGCCACTACCAAAAACTCATGGATCGCCTCGGCATAGATGAGGAAATGCTCAAGGACGCTATTGAAGAGATTGGCAGACTAAACCCTAAGCCCGGAGGCTCCTCCAACCTCAGCCGCCCCACCGAGAACATCATTCCGGATTACAACCTTCAAATACTCGATGGGGAACTCGAACTTTCACTCAACGGAAAGAACGCCCCAGAACTAAGTCTCAGTCGCCAATACCGCGAAATGCTTGAGCACTACAAAGCGAGCAAGGAGAAAAACAAGGCAGAAAAAGAGGCCGCCCTTTTTGTCAAACAAAAACTCGATAGCGCAAAGTGGTTTATTGACGCCATCGTGCAGCGCCAACAAACGTTGATGCTCACCATGCAGTCCATTTTAGAGTACCAACGTGAATACTTCCTCACGGGAGACGAAACGAAACTTCGACCGATGATCCTTAAAGACATCGCCGAAGAAATAGGCATGGACATCTCAACCGTATCGCGCGTTGCCTCAAACAAATACATTCAAACCCCGTACGGGACGTTTTTGATCAAAGAATTCTTCTCTGAATCCATGACTAATGCCGACGGAGAAGAAGTGAGCACACGTGAAATCAAGAAGATTCTCGAGGATACGGTTGCCGAAGAAAACAAGCGCAAGCCGCTGACGGACGACGCACTCGCCGCAATTCTCAAGGAAAAGGGCTACCCCATTGCACGCCGGACCGTGGCTAAATACCGCGAACAATTGGACATTCCAGTCGCCCGAATGCGAAAAGAACTTTAATGGAAAAGTTCAACCACATCATCGCCCAAATCCTAAGCTACGCCTTCCATCCAGGCATCATGCCAACCTTTGGCACCTTACTTATCCTTTGGGCTGTACCCGAAACCTACGCATGGGTAACAGTGGCTAAAATTACCCTTGTCGTCTTCATGGGCACCTACGTTGGACCCTTCCTAGGCATTGTAATCCTTCGCCTTTCAGGCATCATTTCAAGCGTTCATCTCATCAACCGTGAGGAACGCATTTACCCCTACCTCATCGGAGCTGCGTGTATGATTGCCACTGGAAATCACCTTGAAAAAAGCGGTGTGCCCATTGAAATTATTTGGAGCGTTTACCTCAGCGCTCTAGTCGTGATTATCAGCACCATTCTCCTTCCCTTCTTCAAAAGCAGCGCTCACGCATCTGGAGCCTATGCGCTATATGCTTTGTACTTAGGTTTGCACCAACGCTATGGCATTGGTGAAATACCTTTTTTGCTCTTGGGTGGTTTGCTCGCAGGGGCCATTTGCTGGGGAAGAAGCACGTTGAATAGACACACCCTCAAAGAACTTCTCAGCGGCGCAATATTGGGCTTTCTACCCATGTATTTGCTGCTCTCTAAGTGAATCAAATCGTTCACTCATTCCACTTGTGCTTCCCGCAATAATTGTGGATATTTACCATTCCTATATTGGACGACAAGAATCAAAGGACATGAAGAACTTATTCAAAACCATTTTTACTGCAGTTGCCATTCTCGCTTTTATGGGCACTGCAAAGGCATCTCACAACGCAGGTGGTGATATTCAGTACGAATACATTAGCTCAACGGGTGGTACGCACAAATACAAAATCATCATGCGTCTCTACCGTGATGTTACAGGGATTACCCTCCCAACCAGCGCGACGGTCTATGCCTGTTCTGCGAACTACTCAACTGTGAGTGCAACTCTATCGGAGCTTTCTCCCGGTACTAGTGGTCAGGGTGTTGTGGCACCAACGCTTTTTGACTGTGTGAGCAGCACGAACGCTGGGGTAACCATTAACGTGGTCACCTACGAAGGGGAAATCACTCTTCCAGGTAATGCACCGGATTGGACCTTTGCATTCAGCACTTGTTGTCGTAACCCCTCGGTAGATAATATCATCAACCCTTCGTCTCAAGGGTTCTACATCGAAGCAAAATTGAACAACCAGATTGGTCAGAATACTTCACCTGAATTCGTTTCTGAGCCTGTACGTGCCTTCTGTGTTGGACGTACATTTAACTGGAAACAAAGTACAGTTGAACCAGATGGTGATTCATTGTACTACCGTATTTCTCACGTAAAAGACGGTAGCTCTTGTACGCCTTCAAACATTACTTACGCTACTGGTTGGACGTACGACCAGCCGATCACTACATCTCCTGCGCAATCATTGAGCATGAACGCAACTACTGGTTTGATCACTTTCAAGCCGGCTTCTGTAGAGATTGATGTAATGGCCGTTACTGTAGATGAGTACCGCTATGATTCAACGCTATATGTATGGCGTAAGATTGGTGAGGTGAACCGCGATATGCAGATTGCCATTGCTTCTGCTTGTACGCCTCAGGCGCAAGCCGGGGTTCAGTTGGACTACCAAGCACCAGGTATCTACCAAGATCCGGACAACGGTCTACCAACCGTAGATTACAACTGTTTGGATTCTACCGTAACGTTGAAATTCAAGGTAAAACTTGACTGTTCTTCTATTTCTCCTGATGGTACTGACTTCCGTTTGACTAAACCTGACGGTCAACCGTTGGCTATTGAGTCGTTCACTGCAAACTGTGATGCGAACTACGAAGCCACCCAAATGACAATCAAGCTGTACAAGCCTCTTTCAAAGAACGGTAAGTACTTCCTATACTCTAAGGTAGGTAACGACGGAAACACGCTATTGAACAAGTGTGGTTTCCCTATGAACGAGTTTGATACCATTCAGTTGAATGTAACAGGATGTTTCAACGCTATCTACGAGATGGAGAACGTGACCATCGAAGACGACCAAAACCCAGTCATTGAATGGAGTGCAGATACTTCTTCGTACCCAGACTACCTCTTCCAAGAGTGGCAAATCTTCCGTAAGGATCCAGGTGCTACCAACTACG
>CAJXTR010000116.1 GCA_913060465.1 uncultured Cryomorphaceae bacterium
CAATAGGCTGCTCCTGCCCAACCGTTGAAAACGGTGCACAAAATGTGAGCAAAAAAACCAATGCGGAAAGACGCTGATACACCCGGGTACGTAATTTGCATGTAAGTTTCAAAGGTAAAACGAATGTTGATGCACCTTGGTATGAAGAACCCAAGTTTTAAAGGAATTAAAATCGCCATGCTTGCTGTGCTTTTCACAGTGGCAGCGGCCTTTAATCCTCGCCCCTTCGCTGTGGATGACGAGGGAGTGAACATCATCGTTATCGACCCTGGTCACGGCGGCAAGGATCCCGGCAACCTTGGAACCGGCAGATACAAGGACCGTGAGAAAGACGTGAGCTTCGATGTAAGCTTGCTCGTGAAAAACTACATCGAGGAAAATTTACCGGGAACAAAGGTTATTCTCACCCGTGAGGAAAACGAATTCATCGAACTCTACCAACGTGGCGTAATAGCCAACAGGGCAAATGCCGACCTGTTTATCTCAATCCACTGTAATGCAAACGACAACTCCTCGGCCTATGGAACAGAAAGTTTTGTTCTAGGGATGGGGGAAAAAGATCAGCGTCTGAACAAAACAGCGCAGTTGGAAAATGCCGCACGTCTTTTAGAAGATAACTGGGAGAGTAACTACGAAAAGCTCGATGCCTCAAACCCCGCCGCGGTTATCGCCTTGCGCGCATACCAAGACGCCTTCTTGGAGCAAAGTATCAGCATCGCTGACGAGATTCAGCGCCAGTTCGAGGGTCGTGTAAAGCGGCGTAACCGCGGCGTTAAGCAGCAACCACTAGCCGTGCTCAGAGGCTCCACCATGCCCGCAGTATTGGTTGAATTGGGTTTTTTGACCAACCCTGGCGAAGAGGATTTCTTGCAGAGTACCAGAGGAAAAGAACTGCTCGCCAGCGCCATTTACCGTGCCATAAAAGAATACAAATACAAAAGAGAAAGCCGTGATGCCTTAATCCAAGGAAGCGCTTCAACAAATTCCGTCTTCGACGAGGTTGATATTGTTCCCGATCAAGGGTCGACAGAGGTCGAAGTGGAAGAGAATGAAAGCAACCTGAACCCTACTCCTGTTAGGGAACAAGAAGCTGAACTTCCTGCTATCGCGAACCCAACGGCGCCTTCGCCCCTGTTTTTCGCGGTTCAACTAGCTGTTTCGAGAAACGACCTAAGCTGTGAGCCACAAAACTTCAAGGGACTCGAAGGGGTTTGGAAAGAAGAACAATACGGCCTGTTTAAGTACTACTGTGGAAAAATCAGTTCTTTCAAGGAAGCCGAAGCCCTAAAAACTACAGCGGCAGAACAGTACCCAGATGCTTATATCGTGGCCTTCGAAAAAGACCGGAAAATTGACCTAAATGAGGCCAAAAAGCGGGCACCTTAATGTATTTTAGCAACAAATCCATTCCATCTTGAAAACAGAATTTAAAATCGGACTCGCATTTGTACTAGGCTTTCTACTGCTTTATTGGGGAATCAACTTCCTAAAGGGAGAAGATGTCTTCAATGCACAGAAGAAATTCTACGTCGTCTACGAGAATACCGAAGGTCTGTTGGCAACACGCCCCGTTACCATTAACGGTTACCAGGTCGGACAAGTGAACAACATCGCCTTCCACCCGGACCAAAGCGGCCACCTCGTGGTAACGCTCCAGGTAACGGATGAATTCCCTATTACTGAGGGTACGGTGGCTAAAATCTACTCGGCATCTATCATGGGTGAGAAAAGTATTTCCCTCCACACGAAAAAAGGTGCCCCACTCGCCTTGAGTGGAGATACCCTAGTGGGAGATACCGAGCGTGATTTGACTCAAGAGGTCAACATGCAGCTTGCTCCTATCAAAGCACGTACTGAAGAACTCCTAGGAACATTAGATACCGTCATCGGTTTGGCTAGCGGATTCCTCGACGAGCGCACTTCTCAAAACTTCAAGTCCACTTTTGAATCTATTGAAAAGACCTTCCAAAGCGTTCAACAAAGTGCTGCTGAGATCAGTGATTACCTCAGTGATAACAAAGAAAACTTTGATGCCATCAGCACAAACTTCCGCTCGTTGAGTGAAGAATTGGCCGCCAACGGCGAAGATATTAGCAAGACTATCAAAAGCGTCGAAGCCATCTCAGACAGCCTAGCGAATGCCAAGCTTACAGAGACCATCAATAACATGGAAAGCATTACTGCGCGTTTCGATGGGCTCATGGCACAACTCGAACAAGGCGATGGTGCTGCATCAAAACTTATTTATGACGAAGAAGTCTATGGCAACCTTAAGGAAGCCACAGAGAACCTCAACAGATTACTTCTCGACATCAAATACAACCCGAACAAATACCTACACGTAAGCGTCTTTGGCTCTAGAACTCGTTACACTGAAGAGGAGATCGAAGCCATCGAACGAGATATCGATAGTAAAAAAGAAGAGTAATGGCCTACCTCCCAAATGTGATTTTCGCAGCGGCACTGATTTTTGCCATTTGGACTTTTGCGAAGAAAGTAAAATCCATTGCGCGCAACATTCACCTTGGGAAGGCAGAAAACCGAAGCGACAACCCTACCGCACGACGCAATAACATGCTGCGTGTAGCCTTTGGTCAAAGTAAAATGCAAGCCCGCCCGGTGGCAGGAGCCTTGCACTTCATCGTTTACGCGGCCTTTCTAATCATCAACATCGAGGTGCTCGAAATCATCGTGGACGGCCTCTTTGGAACCCACAGATTCTTTGCCCCCTTCCTAGGAAGTGCTTACCCGGTGATCATTGGGTTTTTCGAAATCTTAGCCGTGCTCACCGTCATTGCAGTGGTAATCTTTTGGTGGCGCCGTAATGTGGCAAAACTCGACCGTTTCCACAAACCGGAGATGAAAGGCTGGGCATTCACCGATGCCAACAACATCCTCTACATCGAAATTGCATTGATGTTCGCTTTGCTAAACATGAACGCGGTAGAAAGTCTACTCCCTGAGGGACACAGCGCATTCTTGGTATCGAAAACAATCGCTCCATTATGGGCCGGTTTATCAGTAGATTCACTGCACATTGCAGAACGTAGCTTCTGGTGGGTACATATCCTCGGAATCTTTGCCTTTTTGAACTACCTGCCCTACTCAAAGCACTTCCATATCATCCTTGCTTTCCCAAACACCTACTACGCCAACCTCAAGGCAAAGGGTCAGTTTGAGAATAATGCCGCAGTAACCAAGGAAGTCGCTCTAATGATGGATCCAAATGCTGATCCGTTCGCTGCCCCTGCCCCCGATGCAGATGCGCCGATCGAACGTTTTGGTGCAAAAGACGTGTCCGATTTGAGTTGGATCAACCTCATGAACGCCTACACCTGCACGGAATGTGGACGATGCACCAGCGAGTGCCCTGCAAACCTCACGGGTAAAAAACTCAGTCCACGAAAAATCATGATGGACACGCGCGACCGTCTCGACGAGGTAGGTAAGAACATCGATGCCAATGGCGGCACCTTCCAAGAGGATGGTAAAAGTTTGCTTGGCGACTACATCAGCAAAGAAGAAATTTGGGCATGTACCAGCTGTAATGCTTGTGTACAAGCCTGTCCCGTAGATATCGATCCGCTAAATATCATCATGAAACTGCGCAACTACGCAACTATGGAAGAAAGCAGTGCGCCTTCTGAACTCAATGCCATGATGAGTAACGTTGAGAACAATAGCGCCCCTTGGCCGTTCTCTCAAATGGATCGCGCAAACTGGATCAATGAATAGAAACAAACAACCCAAATAACAAACAGTAATTCT
>CAJXTR010000117.1 GCA_913060465.1 uncultured Cryomorphaceae bacterium
CAAAGCCCTGTGAACCTCAGCACCAACCATACGGTTGAGGACTTCAGCAACTTGGGCGTGATTCTTTGGATCCAGGATGCGAGCACGAAGGAAGTGTTGCAGAGTGTGGATGCGACCTACACCATTGGCCAATTCGAAAATTCATTGGCTGCACAAATGAAGGTCTACCCGAATCCAGCGTCAGACGTATTGTTCGTAGAAGGTGATTTCGATGAGGAAGCTACGGTCCGATTAGTGGATATGGCAGGCCGCGAATTCACTCGTACCCAAGCAGATTTCACAGGTGGCAACAAAATCATGTTGAACACAGCTGAGTTAGCGCCAGGTACATACCTACTGATCACTACAACACGTGGAGCAAGCCACGCGCAACCTGTAATCGTTCAATAATGAAGAAGCTCCCCCTACTATTAACCTTCGTATTTCTCAGTGTAATGGTGATGGCCCAAGAGCGGGCTATCACCTCTACTGGGGACGAAGTAATCTTATATGACGACGGCACTTGGACCTATGCCGATGGCGACAAAGTGGATAATGAAGAGATTCCATTGAATCCTCAATCCTTTAAAAAAGCGCCTGGCAATACCTTCTTACTTAAGAGTAAGGTATTCAACGTAGGTTTTTACATCAACCCTTCAAAATGGTCTTTTGAAAAGGCCAATTCCAACGAAGATGCCGAGTACGAGCTACAGTTGAAAGGACAGGATCTGTACGGTATGGTCATTACCGAGAAAACAGAAATCCCTATTGAAACTATGCGTTATATCGCCATTGAAAATGCGAGGGATATTGCTCCTGACATCCGTATTGTCGAGGAAGAATACCGCATGGTAAATGGAACCAAGGTGCTCAAGCTAAAGCTCCATGGTACGATGCAAGGCATTAAGTTGGCGTACTACTCGTACTACTACTCCAACCCAAATGGAACGGTACAGTACGTGACGTACACCAGCCAGAGTCTTATGGGCACCTATGAACAAGAGATTGAGGGACTCCTCAATGGTTTTGTGGTGCTGGATTAAAATCAAATTCAGGTAAGAATATTGGAGGGCGGTCGACAGACCGCCCTCTTTATTTATGTGGTACTTTTGCAGCCATGGGAAGAAGAAGCAAACGCATACCAAATCTTGAGCAGGTTACCCTCACAGATATTGGCAATAAAGGAAAGGCCGTAGGTCGTCACAACGACCGTGTCGTTTTTGTCAGCGGCGGTGTCCCCGGCGATGTCGTGGATGTCCAAGTGACCAAAAAGCGTCGTGCCTACCTTGAAGGCAAGGTGATCAACGTGCATGAATACAGCCCGGACAGAGTTGCTCCGCAGTGTGAGCACTTTGGCGTTTGTGGCGGTTGTAAATGGCAGAACTTAGGATACGACAAGCAGCTGTTCTATAAAGAGAAGGAGGTGCGTGAGAACCTGAGAAAAATTGGTCACATTACCCCAAACGAGCTTCACCCCATTCTCGGCAGTGCAAAGCAGTACCGCTACCGCAATAAACTAGAGTTCAGCTTTACGGACAATAAATGGTTGACCCAAGCCCAGCTTGAGAGCGATGAAACTTTTGAGGAGCGCCGTGGTGCAGGTTTCCACATCCCAGGGTTCTGGGATAAGGTGCTCGACATTGATACCTGTCATCTGCAGCCAGAGCCAAGCAACGCCATCCGCAACTTCATTCGCGATTGGGCTATTGAGCGCGATCTTCCGTTCTTCAACCCGCGTTCTCAAGAAGGATGGCTGCGCACCATGATGATTCGTGTGGCCAGCACGGGCGATGTATTGGTGGTGATCCAATTCCGCACTGAGCTCAAAGACGAGCGCGAAGCATTGCTGAATGACCTTAAAGAAAACTTCCCGCAAATCACGTCGCTGCAATACGCCATCAATCCTAAGGGGAATGATACGATGTACGACCTGGACATTAAGACCTTCCACGGGCAGCCCTTTATTGAGGAAGCCATGCCAAAGTACAGTGGTGAGGGGGAGCTCAGGTTCAAGTTGGGACCGAAGAGTTTTTACCAAACCAACCCCGACCAAGCCTACGAGCTTTACAAGGTTGCCCTAGATATGGCACGCATCCAACCGAGCGATGTTGTATTCGACCTGTACACCGGCACGGGGACTATCGCGCTATTTATGGCGGAGAAGGCGAAGGAGGTCATCGGAATAGAATTGGTCCCTGAGGCTATTGAAGATGCCAAACTGAACGCCGAAAACAACGGGATCGACAACGCCACGTTCTATACGGGCGACATGAAAGATGTCTTCACGGATGAATTCATAAAGAAGCATGGGCGTCCTGATATCATCGTTACGGACCCTCCCCGTGAGGGAATGCATAAGGATGTTGTGGCCCAATTACTGGCGCTCGAAATCCCACGCATGGTTTACGTGAGCTGTAACAGCGCAACTCAAGCCCGCGACCTAGGCTTGTTGGCCGAAAAATACGAGGTCTTACAGAGCCGCGCGGTAGACATGTTCCCACAAACACATCACATTGAAAACGTTGTTGAATTGGCGCTTAAAGCGTAAATTCGACGTCCAACACATCTACTATGAGTACCACGGAAATCCTAAATGCCGAAGAAATCCAATTCAAAATCCAACGCCTCGCTTGGGAATTGTACGACCGTCACAGCCATGCCAAAACCCTCCACGTGGTTGGCATTAAAGACAACGGCTATTGGTTGGCGGATCAGCTGGTGACGCGCCTCCGTGAAATCTCAGACATCGATGTTACCCTCCATGCGATGGTAATGGATAAGGACAATCCTGTTTTGGATGAGATTCAGATAGACATCCCTGAAAATGCCGAGCTGGCATTGGTCGATGATGTCCTCAACAGCGGTCGCACCCTGCTCTGGGCTGTGATCAAGCTGATGAGCTTCCGTCCACGCGTATTGAGCACTACAGTCTTAGTAGACCGCAGCCATAAGCGCTACCCTGTAAAAGCGGATGTAAAGGGCCTCAGCCTCAGCACAACGCTACAGGAAACGGTTCAACTCAATGTGGTTGGTGGTAAGGCGGTAAACGTCTACCTCGTTTAGAATCAAAGGCCTAAAGCGCCTCGAAGCATCTCGACATCAATGGCATCGCCCTGAAGGCGTATTTGAGCTTGGCTGTAATAGGGCCTGCGTTCAAACATGTGCTTGGCAATAAATTCCATCAGGTCTCCAGAGGTCTTGATCAGTGGCCTATTAGTAACGCCTTCCAATCGGCGCCCCAATTCCCCTACACTCACATCTAGGAAAACGGTCTTCCCCGCACCATTCAACACCTCCATATGGTCGTAGAATACGGGCGTGCCACCACCCAAGGCAAGCACTGCATCTTCCGGTGCATTTTCTAGCCATGCAACCAAAGCCTCGTGCTCGGCTTTTCTGAACTTTAACTCGCCATTTGAATCGATGAATTCACCCACAGGCATGCCTAAATCAGCCTCCAAGAGGGCGTCCAAGTCCTGAAATTCACATCCCAAGTCCTTCGCTAAAGCCGCTCCCAGCGTAGATTTTCCGCTGCCCATATAGCCTAACAAAAAGATTCTCATGCCCTTACGTTTACACCTTCAAAACTACAGCAAATATTACCTTGATATTTTTTTAAATCCACCTTGCAGAAAAAAGAATCGTCTTTATATTTGCAGCCCGCAAAGCGGACTAAGGTTGATCTC
>CAJXTR010000118.1 GCA_913060465.1 uncultured Cryomorphaceae bacterium
AATAATCAAGTGTATCAAGTATTCGGTGGGCCCTTAGTGGGAAGGTTGGCCTACTTGAGTATTCAAATAAATTAACCTTCCTAAAAAACAGTGTATGAAAAAGATTACTCTTTTAATGGGAGCTATGATGATCTCTGCGATGGCGTTTGGACAACGTTACACGAATGAGATCTTCACGGATTCTGAGATTGTTGTACAATCGGACGTATCGTATGGGGTGAACTTCAACCCTTATGTGGATACGACGACAAGTGCGACTAACCCACTTTCGGGAACAAACCTTCAGCCATTACAGGCTGATTTTTACATGCCATCTCCGGCCGTAGATACGGTTTCGGATCGCCCAGTTGTGATTATATGGCATACGGGTTCGTTCATTCCAAAAGGTCTGAATGGTTCTCCGCTAGGAACTCGTAAGGATAGTGCGGTGGTAGAAATGTGTAAGCGTTTCGCTAAAATGGGCTACGTGAGTGTGGCTGCTTCATACCGTCTAGGATGGTTGGCAAACAGCACCAACCTTGACGTTCGTCGTGGTTCTAACTTGCTCGCCGTATACTATTCTATTCAAGATGCAAAAGCCCTTGTACGATACTTGAACTTAACCCAATTGGGAGCGGGGAATCCTTATGGGATCAACGCCAGTAATACAATCATGGTTGGTCAAGGGTCTGGAGGATACATCACCTTCGCTTATGCAACCATTGATAAGTATTCAGAAGTGGCAGGACCTGCGAAATTCAAGTACCAAGATTCTACAGGTATCTTCGGACAACCTGTATTGCCAGGGGATCCATATGTGGATACGAATATGGTAGGAGATATTGATGGTTACGGTGCAGCTATTACGGTTACAGGCCAAAACGCCTTTGGTGTCCCTACAATGGATTACAGTGGTACAGGACGTAACTACGTGAATCATGCAGGAATGCCTGATGACGTATTGATGGTGATCAATATGGGTGGTGCTCTTGGTGATGGTGCTTGGTTGGAGCAAGGTGATGTGCCAATGTTGAGCATCCACAGCAAATATGATTTCTTTGCACCTTATGATACGGGAATGGTATATGTACCAATTGGTCAGCAATTCTTCCCAGTAGTAAGTGTAACCGGTTCATATGGGGCAATCAAGAAGGCGAACGACTTCGGAAATAATGATGTTTTCCTCAATGAGAACTACACCGATGCAGTTTGGGTAGACCAACAGGCTACGAACCCGACTGGTGAGGAATGTTTGTATACGATCGAAATCGCTCCAGCAAACGCGTTGACACCATGGATTGTTCATACTGCACCATGGAACTGGTATGATCCAAACGATCCGTATGCTAACCAAAATCCAGCAAATCCAAATGTTGAATCAACCTCTCAAGCTTGGATAGATACTGTAATGTCATTCATCGTTCCTCGTATGGCTACTGTGCTTCAAGCAGAGGGTGTGCCTGCTGGGATTGGTGAGGCTCAGTTGGTGGTAGATGTATATCCAAACCCATCCAATGGCTTAATCACCGTGAAATCAAAAGGTGGAGCGGTCATTGATCGCGTATCCTTGATGGATATCACTGGTCGAGTCGTACTACAAGAAGATCTTGGTGTTCTTTCAAAAACAATCCACGCAGAACACTTGCGTTCAGGAATGTATTTAATGAACATAGAAAGCAACGGCCAGACCATGACGAAACGGATTTCGATTCGATAGTTAGTAAGGACCGATTTTTTAAGCCCCGCACTCGTGCGGGGCTTTTTTATGCCCTAGTTTTGCAGTAAATACCTCAACATGGTCAACTACAACGGTTCCCTAGTCGCCTTAAACGCAGTTCCAATAAGCCAATTAAAAAGAGGCCTTCACTACGGTGACGGGCTTTTTGAAACGATGCGTATGCGTGATGGGAAGATCCTATTCATAGAGGACCATTATTTCAGATTAATGGCTAGCATGCGAATCCTTCGTATGCCAATTCCAATGGAATTCACACCTGAGTACATCCTCGAACAATGCCGAGTATTATCAACTCATTTCGGTTATGATAATGCTCGGTTAAGGCTTCAAATAGTCCGCAATGGTTTGGGTAAGTACACCCCAGAACAAAGTACAGGCGTGAATTGGTGGATTGAAATAGAGCCTTTAACGGATAAAGAGTATACGCTAAACGACAAGGGATTAACCGTTGACTTGTTTAAAGATCATTACGTGCAACCGGGGCTATTATCTACAGTAAAGTCCACAAATACTCTTCCATACATACTGAGCGGCATTTATGCCTCGGAGAATGGATTGGATGCGGTGCTATTGGTAAATGATCAAAAGATGGTCGTAGAATCAAATTATGGCAACCTATTTATGGTTATGGGTGAAAAATTAATCACTCCTCCATTGGAAGACGGGGCGCTTCGCGGCGTATTTCGTAAAAATATGTTGGAGTGGGCTAAGGAACTTAATCTAACCTTGGAGGAACGCTCTATTTCACCTTTTGAAATTCAAAAGGCAGATGAGCTCTGGATTACGAATGTCGTGCGCGGTATTGAATGGATAGGACAATACAGAAAGAAGTCTTTTTCAAATACCAAGGCTCAAGCGGCGTTAGACCTAATTAATCGGAAAATGGAGATTCTCGGAATGCTTTAATTCATCCAAGGATCTTCAGGTGCATTTGCCCAAAGCAGGTACTCACCGCCAAGCTTTTTCATGTAATCTCTCCAAGCATTAGTGTCCAATTCAAAAGGATTAAGATTTGGATCATTGATTACGAACCAAGTTTGATCTGCAATCTCACCTTCTAGCTGTCCAGGAGACCATCCACTGTAGCCTAAGAATACACGATGCCTCAAATCTGGGTCATTTACTAAAGCGGCTTGAAATGCCTCGAAGTTTCCCCCAAGAAAATAGCCATTACCCACAGGAGTAGCATCTATGATCTCTTGCGAGTCGTGCAGATAAAACATAGCATCTTGCTCCACTGGACCTCCATAAATCACAGGACTAGTACCATTGTACTCGTCAATGAAATCGGACAACATAAATCCACTTTCTTTATTTAGAGTGAACCCTAAGGTACCATTTTCGTTGTGCTCTGTAAGTAAGACCACACTTTGCTCAAAGAAACCATCGCCTATGAGCGGTTTTGAAATAAGAAGTGAACCTTGTTTGGGTAGATTGTTATCCTGCATTACACTAATTTAGTCATATGGATTTACACAACATTAGAGAAACGTATAAGTTTGATTCGCTGCTCGAATCTAAATTGGAGCAAGATCCCATCGTCCAGTTCACAAATTGGTTTGAATCATATAGTGCATTGGGTATTAAGGACTCAAACGCTATGGCGATTGCAACTGTAGATGAGCAGGGAATACCGCACAACAGAATCGTATTACTAAAATCAGTAGATCAGGGTAAATTCATTTTCTTCACAAACTACGGAAGTAAAAAAGGTAAAGACCTAAGTCAAAATCAGCACATTAGTGCCTTGTTTTTCTGGCGTGAGCAAGAAAGACAGGTACGTGTTGAAGGAACGGTTACAAAAATTTCAGAAGCTAAGAGCGCAGCATATTTTGCTACACGCCCGTATTTAAGTAAGATTGGTGCGGCTGCTTCCGATCAAAGCCAGCCTATAGCTAATCGGGAGGCACTCGAGGAAAAATTCAGAAGTTTCCAAGAACTTCA
>CAJXTR010000119.1 GCA_913060465.1 uncultured Cryomorphaceae bacterium
ACCATCACTGCGCGTACGGCGAATTACGACCAACTCACTTTCCAAAAAACCACTTCTTCAGAGCAGAAGACCACGCCGAACTTCTCCGTGACCTTAGGGGTCGTGCCAGATTACCTCTTTGGCGGGCCGGGACTTCGTATCGACGGGGCGACCGAAGGGCGCCCCGGGGCCAATGCGGGCCTGAAATCTGGCGACGTGATCTTGAAGATTGGCGATATCGCTATTGATGATATTTATGCGTACATGACCGCATTGGGCGCCTTCAAGAAGGGCGATACGACTACTTTGATCTATACCCGTGACGGGGAAGAGGTGGAAACTGAAATTACGTTCTAATGGGGGTAGAATCGGACACGAATACGCCAAAAGTTGCCGTGATCGGCGGTGGGTCTTTCGGGACTGCCGTGGTGAAGATGGTTAGCGAAAATTTAGGCAGCTGCCATTGGTGGATGCACAATGAGGAGAGTGCGTTGCACATCAAGCGCTACCACCACAATCCACGCTACCTTTCTAGTGTTGGGTTTGATCCGAAGAGCATTCACATCTACACCGATATCAATGCGGCCGTGGCTGCGGCGGACATGATCATTTTTGCTGTGCCAAGTGCCTTCGTTAAGGAGGTTTTACAAGGCATGGCGGCTGGTGCCTTGGAAGGAAAGATTGTGTGTTCGACCATCAAGGGAATCATCCCGGACGAGAACATGATTGTAGGGGAGTACCTGCGTGAGGTGGTCGGAGTGCCTGAAAACAAGATTGCGGTGATCACCGGGCCGTGTCATGCTGAGGAGATTGCCTTGGAGCGTTTGAGCTTTTTGACCGTTGCGGCATTGGAAGATGAAGTTGCTGAGGCGGTAGCTGGTGTGCTGCGCAACCATTATGTGCGCTGCACGTTGAGTAAGGACATCTATGGGACGGAGTACGCGGCAGTGATGAAGAACATCTATGCGATCGCAGCGGGGATGTACCATGGTTTGGGCTATGGGGATAATTTTCAGGCGGTGTTGATTTCGAATGCAGCAAGAGAGATGCGCCGATTTATGAAGAGCACCTGTGAAGGCAGTATCAATATTAAAAAGAGCGCGTATCTGGGGGATCTTTTGGTTACTTGTTACAGCCAATTCTCTCGAAATAGAATGCTCGGAAACATGATGGGCAAGGGCTATACGGTGAAGAGCGCGAAGGCTGAGATGACCATGGTAGCGGAAGGCTATTATGCCGTGCCATTGGTGTATAAGATTCGCAAAAAACACGAAGTTCGCATGCCTATTGTCAAGGCTGTTTATGATGTATTGTACGAGGGAAAATCGGCCAAGAAGACGATGGCGAAATTGGCCCTCAAATTAAACTAACCCTTTGAAAACATAGTGCCGGCTCGTGCGTTAAGCAAACAGACCTAAGGCTATGACACGATTTTTTACATCCCTAATCCTTGCCTGTGCGACAACGTTCGTCTTCGGGCAAAATCCCACCACTCTTTTAAAACAAGCTGAGGCAAAGTTGAGCGGCTCACGCTCGGCTGCTGAGGTAAGCATTCGCACCGTACGTCCGCGTTGGGAGCGCACTATGGATGCGAAGATTTGGAATGAAGGCATGGACAAAACCATGATCCTTATTACTGGCCCAGCGCGTGAGAAGGGAACAGTGTTCTTGCGCAATGGCGATGATGTATGGCATTATGTTCCCGGCATCAAGAAGGTAGTGGCCTTGCCGGCGGCTATGGTGCAGAGCTGGATGGGGACAGATTTCACGAACGATGCGTTGATCAATGCAGGGTCGTTGGTAGAAGATTACACGCACAAATTAAAGGGGATCGTGAGTATTGACGGAACCCCTTGTTACCAAATAGAATTGGTCCCTAAACCCGAGGCCCCTGTGGTTTGGGGAAAGGTCATCACCCACATTTCAGTGAAGCAAACTTTGCAGTTGCGTACGGAGTTTTACGATGAGGACGACTACCTCGTAACGACGCTTAAGGCGACTGATATTAGGGATTTGGGTGGCCAAATGCTGCCTTCTAAACTGACCATCATTCCGGCCGATGAGGAAGGATTCTACACGGAGATGACCTATAAAAAGTTGGATTTCAATCCGATGTTTGCGCCCGATTTCTTTGAGCGCAGCAACATGAAACAAGTACAATAATGCTCAAGCTGGCCTGGAGAAATATTTGGCGAAATAAAGGGCGAAGCATCATCACCATCGCTGCGACCATGTTTTGCGTCATTTTCGCGGTGGTCTTGCGCAGCTTTCAGGTAGGTGTTTGGGAGCACATGGTCGACGATATCGTGGCTAACAACTTTGGTTACCTGCAAATTCATCAAAAGGGTTTTTGGGGCGAACAAAGTTTGGACCTGAGCATGGATGAGGCTGCTTTGCCGATGGACCAATGGGCCGAGGTAGATGGGGTGCGTTCCGTAGTGCGTAGGCTCGAAAGTTTCTCGCTGGTCAGCACGGAGCAGAGCAATAGAGGCAGTTTGGTTTTGGGTATTGAGCCGGAGAATGAGTTGCCAGGATTACAGTTGGAGGACCAGATCATCGAAGGGCACGTCTTCGCGCCCGGTTCAGATCAAGTGGTCGTATCCGAAGGCTTGGCGGAATTCTTAAAGGTTAGCGTCGGCGACTCGTTGATGTTTTTAAGTCAAGGCTATCGAGGTGCCAGTGCTTATGGCCAATTCATGGTGAGCGGCATTGCTAAGATTTCGAATCCGGAGTTGAACAAGCAATTGGTCCTAATGCCCCTTCAAACGGCCCAATGGATGTACAATGGGATGGGACTTCTAACCACTGCAGTAGTGGATCTCGAACCCGGTGCAGACCACAAAGAAGTCAAGGCCCAACTCCTTCCGCTCATGGGCGAAGAACTAGAGCTGCTCGAGTGGGAGGAACTCTTTCCAGAACTCATTCAGACCATTGAAGCAGATATGGCCGGCGGGCAGATCTTCATCACCATTTTATACTTCATCATCTCGTTCGTCTTGCTCGGGACCGTGATCATGATGGTCAGTGAACGCGAACGCGAGTTCGGGATTTTGGTGAGCATCGGCATGCGAAAAACTAAGCTCGCTTTTGTGACAGTTTTAGAAAACCTGATGCTGACTCTTGGCGGTGCTTTCGTGGGAATGGCCCTTGTTAAGCCGGTCCAATTTTACTTTAAATACAATCCCATCGACCTAAGCGGGCAGATGAAAGAGGCCATCGAACAATTTGATTTCGAGCCTAAACTCTATACTACGACCTCGTTCATCATCAACCTCAACCATGGCGCTATTGTCTTTGTTATTGGCGTGTTGGTGAGCCTGTATGCCGTGTGGAAAATCATGAAGTTGGAACCCGTTAAAAGTATGCGCGCATGATATTCAAGGTTGCTTGGCGAAACATATGGCGTTCTAAGGTTCGTTCCTTCATTGTCATCGGGTCCATTGCCGTTGGGATTTGGGCGGGGCTGTTGATCATCGGGTTCTCCTTTGGGATGAACAATGAGCGCACGGCATCGGCCATCGGAACCACCATAGGCCACGCCCAAATCCACAGTGCGGCCTTTGATGTGGAGCCCTTGTCCTCGGCAACCCTTGGGGATCCTGCTTCTGTAGG
>CAJXTR010000120.1 GCA_913060465.1 uncultured Cryomorphaceae bacterium
ATCAACACCAAAATCTACGGAACCTATACCTCGGGGTTGGATGAATTTGATCAGCAAAACATCTTGATGTCCGATACAGATGTACGACGACTAAACGGGTGGGATAACGACAGTGTGAGCGCCTATGTAGTTCACTTAAACGCTCCAGAACAGCGTGCCACCTTAAGTGCTTATTGGAATGCACTCGTACCGTATGACCTTCAAGTGAGCAGCCTTGAATCGCGCCATCCCGCCATCTTTGGATGGTTGGCGTTGTTTGATACCAATATCGTCTTGGTGCTCGCCATCGTACTCATCGTAGCGCTTTCCAACCTCATCACCGCCCTCCTCGTACTGATCATAGACCGAACCCGAATGATCGGAATTCTAAAATCGATGGGCGCACCGGATCGCATGATTTTGCAAGTGTTTCAGTGGTTGAGCCTCAATATTTTAGTCAAAGGACTGCTTATCGGTAATGCCGTAGGTTTGGGGCTGAGTGCATTGCAACAGTGGTTTAAGTGGGTCCAATTGGACCCGAGTACCTACTACATCGCTTCCGCGCCTATCCATTTCGATTGGGCTTGGATCATCGGGGCAAACCTAGGCTTCATTCTCGTCGCCTACTTTATCCTGCTCCTTCCCGTTCGTTGGATTGCTCGTTTACAACCTATTCTAAGCATCCGCTTTTCGTAGCGAGAACTCGCCTATCTTTAGGGCACCAAAACAAACAGAAGCAGTACATGCGCCCTATTTACAACAGCATTCTCGAGACCATCGGCGATACGCCCATGATCAAACTCAATAAAATCGCTCAAGATTTTCCTTGCCCTGTCTATGCGAAGGTGGAATACTTCAATCCTGGACACAGCGTCAAAGACCGCATGGCTTTGAAAATGATTGAAGATGCCGAGGCCCGAGGCGATTTGAAACCCGGAGGTACCATCATTGAGTGTACCTCAGGAAATACGGGAATGGGGCTCGCACTGGCAGCAATTGTCAAGGGATACAAGCTCATCTGTACCCTTAGCGACAAGCAGAGCAAAGAGAAAATGGACATCCTTCGCGCCATGGGCGCCGAAGTATACGTTTGTCCTACCAACGTTGCTCCCGAGCATCCGGACAGCTACTACAGCGTTGCCTCTAGATTAAACCAGGAGATTCCTAACTCCTTTTACCCCTATCAATACGACAACCTCAGCAACCGCGAGGCGCATTACGAAAGCACAGGACCTGAAATTTGGGAACAAACAGAAGGTAAGGTGACGCACTTTGTCGTAGGTGTCGGCACCGGAGGTACCATTTCTGGTGTAGGGAAATATTTGAAGGAGCAAAACCCGAACATCAAAGTTTGGGGAATCGATACCTACGGTTCGGTATTTAAGAAATACCATGAAACCGGAGAATTCGACGAAAAAGAGATTTACAGCTACATCACTGAAGGAATTGGGGAAGATATCCTGCCTAAGAATGTAGATTTTTCTGTCATTGATTACTTCGAGAAGGTAACAGATAAAGACGGGGCATTGGCGACCAGAGAATTGGCTAAAAAAGAAGGTCTTTTCTTGGGTTACAGCTGTGGCTCTGCATTCCAAGGCTTACGTCAACTAAAAGACCAACTCACCCCTGAGGATGTGGTTGTAGTATTGTTCCACGACCATGGCTCACGCTATGTAGGAAAAGTCTATAACGACGACTGGATGCGCGATCGCGGATTCTTAGCACCGGCCAACAAAGTTGCCAAAGACCTCATCGACGGACACAGCCATTTGCCGTTGGTCTCCGTAAGCACTACCGCGCCCATCAGCAATGCGGCGAGCTTGATGAAGACACACGACATCACTCAGATTCCTGTGATGCAGAATGGCGAAATGGTGGGTTCTATAGACGACCACACTTTATTGAGTTCTATGGTGGATAATCCATCCAATGCAACGCTTGTCGGTGATATTATGGGACCGGCATACCCAGTGGTTGAACTCACTACGAGCATCGAGGATATTGCCAAGATGGTAAAAGGCGGTCACCGTGCAGTGTTGGTCAAATTTGGCGAAGGATTACACATCATCACCAAGCAAGACATCATCACAGCTATGAGTTAAGCAGCGGTACGATTTTTTCGTGCGAATGCTTCATGGAATAGGTCAGGCCTACATTCCTAATGTGTAACTTGTGGGGCTATGGAGAAAACGAACAAAACCGCCCAATTACTTCTAGCACTCACTCCCCTTGTTGTGCTGATGTTGCTGCTCTGGTTCAACGTAGGCTACGTCTTCGGCGATGATGCCCTGAGTGGATCCAACCAAGTCATCCTTATGCTCAGCGCCTTCGTGGCTGCAGCTATCGGCATTGCCAATGGCACCAAGGTCGAAGCCGTATTTGAGAAGATTAAAAACAACGTACACGACACGACCCAAGCCATCTTCATCTTAATACTCATTGGCGGTCTGGCCGGTACATGGCTCATCGGCGGCATTGTCCCCGCTATGATTTATTACGGCCTTGATTTGATCAATGTCCAATTCTTTTTGCCCACCGCCGTCATCATCTCGGCCTTAGTAAGCTTAAGCACGGGCTCTTCATGGTCCACCACAGCCACCGTAGGTATTGCCCTGATGGGCATAGGTCAAACCATCGGCCTCAACCCTGCCATCGTCGCAGGTGCTGTCATTTCTGGTGCCTACTTCGGGGACAAACTCAGCCCACTGAGCGACACGACCAACCTCGCCCCAGCGATGGCCGGCACGGATTTGTTTACCCACATCCGATACATGCTCTACACCACCATCCCATCGTTGGTCATCTCTCTAGTTCTTTTTACCGTTATTGGTTGGGATACAGGCGACGCAGTTATGGATGCAGCAGAGATTGCAACAGTTCAATCCTTATTACTAGAATCCTTCGATATCAACCCTTGGTTATTTTTAGTACCCGTTGGTGTAATTGTGCTCATCGCGCGTAAGATTGACGCCCTTGTCGCCATTACCATCGGAATCTTTGGAGGACTGATCATGGCACTCGTATTCCAAGGGGAATTATTGGGCCAATTGGGTACAGGAACCTACCCCATGTATGAAGTAGCCATGCGAAGTGTCTATGGATCCATCGCCATCTCAAGCGACCATCCTATTCTTTCAGACTTACTAAGCACATCCGGAATGAGCGGCATGTTGGGTACCGTTTGGCTCATCCTTAGTGCGATGGCCTTCGGCGGCGCGATGGAAGCCGCTGGTTTTCTCGCGACCATCACAAGTGCTATTGTTTCCCTAGCGCGAGGCACGGCTTCGCTGATCACGAGCACATTGGTCGCTTGTGGAGTCCTAAACGTTACCGCCTCGGATCAATACCTCGCCATTGTCGTTCCCGGACGCATGTTTAAAGATGTTTATCGCAAGCGAGGCTTGGCTCCGGAAAACTTAAGCCGTACGCTCGAAGACAGCGGAACCGTCACTTCAGTCTTGGTACCTTGGAACACCTGTGGTGCCTACCAAAGTTCCGTCTTAGGTGTAGCAACGGGTGAATACTTTATGTATGCCTTCTTCAACCTAATCAGTCCACTGATGACCCTAGTATACGCTTGGGTAGGCATTCGTAT
>CAJXTR010000121.1 GCA_913060465.1 uncultured Cryomorphaceae bacterium
ATCTCGTTCATTGCAAGGTTCGGTGTGAGCCCACCTTCGACAATATTTGCCATTTTACAGCCAGGAAGTTCTGAACAAATTGTACGCATTTCATCTATGTTTTTAGGAGCTTCGACAAACAGAATGTCAGCTCCCAGTTCGTGAAACCTGTGTGCGCGTTCGATAGCTTCCTTTAATCCATGTGTATGATTTGCATCGGTTCTTGCCATAATGAGAATGTCAGTGCCTTCCTCGCGGGCATCAACTGCTGCTTTAATTCTATCGAATGCTTCTTCTCGGCCAACTACGTCTTTACCAGGAGTATGCCCACAACGCTTGGGAGCTAATTGGTCTTCTATCAATACCGCAGCGCATCCGGCGCGAGCAAAGCCACCAACTGTCCTGCGAACGTTCATGGCATTACCATAACCAGTATCGCCATCTGCAATCATTGGTATTGATATCGCTTCATTAATGTTCCGAGCTTGATCAACAACTTCAGCATAAGACATGAGACCCAAATCTGGGGCCCCAAGCCTTGAGGCAGATGTTGCAAAACCAGACATAAACGTCAGCTGAAAATCTGCTTGCTCTATTAACTTTGCAGACAGAGCATCAAAACAACATGGCATTGGCAAAAATTGACCTGAATTAATCAATTTACGAAGTTTGTCTGCAGCTACATTTTGATTTCGCATAAGAGATACCTAAAGTTTAAATGGAATGTACAGGACTAAGTCAGACCAAACATACATGACGAAAACTGTGAACAGCATCAAGAGTAAGAACGGTAATACCCCCTTGGCTACTTCACCGAGTTTAGCGTTTGCTACAGATTGTATCACATATAAATTCAGACCTACTGGAGGTGTGATTAAAGCACATTCAACCATAACAACCATGAAAATGCCGAACCAAATTGGGTCAATACCCATACTCATCGCTGCGGGTAGCAGAACTGGAACCATGATTAGAACCATGGATAAAGTCTCAAATACAAGCCCCATTGCGATCAAAACAACACAAACGACGATGATAAACAGTGTTTTGCTATCGACATAAGTTTGTATCAGTTGCGAAATATCCTGAGGAATCCGGTATAGCGTAATCGCTTTGCCGAATATCTTTGCCCCGGCGATGATAATCAAGATAGCGGCTGTTGTTACCATTGCCTCAAATATTGCTTTCTTGAAATTTGCCATACTAAGCGAACGCATGATTACCACGGTCAATATCATTGATAAGGCAAAACCTACAGCAGCGGCTTCGGTAGGCGTGAAAATACCAGAGTAAATACCGCCCAAAATAAGTGCTGCAAGTGCAATTGTTGGTGCTACTTTTATACTATGTCTTAAGCGCTCATCCCAACTGGCTTTTTCAGTGGGTGTGTATCCACCAAATACATGAGCATAGATGATCGAGTAGAGTATGAATAACCCAATTAGGAAGATACCTGGACCTATACCGGCCAAGAATAGAGAGATGACACTTTCTTCTGTGATAAAACCATACACGATCATTGGTAGGCTTGGTGGGATCAAGATACCAAGGGTGCCGCCAGCAGCCAACAATCCGTAAACAAAGTTCTTATTGTAGCCTCTAGAAATCATTTCAGGGATAGCGACAACGCCGATAGTTGCTGCGGTTGCAACCGAAACTCCAGAGATTGCGGCAAAGATACCACAAGAAACAATTGTTGCAATTGCTAGTCCCCCAGGCCAATGCCCGACCCAAGCTTGGACAGCACTGTATAGGTCCTTACCACAACCACCGTAAAGAAGAACGTTACTCATTAATAAGAAGAGTGGAACGGCTAATAATATAAAACCATCAAGGGTTGACAGAATGGCTTGTGGAGCCATTAACGGTGAAAAGCCTTCTGCCAAGAGCATACCTAATCCAAGCCCCCCTAAAGAGAAGGCGACAGGTAAACTTGCCAGGAGAAGCGCAAACATTACGAATAAGATCGTTACAAGTTTCATTCATGGCCTCCACTAGGGATTGGATCACCTGAAATAAGCTTGAAGATTTCAATCAAAGCTTGCACAGCAACGAAAGCAAAAAGTAATGGCACTGGTAACTCTGCTATCCAAGCAGGGAGATCCAACAAGCTTCCAGTCGTTCGGCCTCGTTCAAACGAGTCGTGAAAGATCGTCCATCCGAAATAGGTCACATACAAGCTGAACCATACCAAAATGAGCATAGTAATTACACCCACTAGTCTCTGCCTACCATCGCTTAGTAAACCAGTTACTGCATTAATTTGAATGTGCCTACGGTGTTGCACCAACCAACACAACGACAAGAGTGTGCCATAAATCAAGCAAAGTTGTGATAGCTCAGCCGCCCATTTTGTTGGGGCTAGAAAAAAGTAACGTGCGACGACCTCGTAACTTAACATTACACCCGACGCTACAAATAGCCATGCGGCTATCCATGCAAGGGTAAGGGTCACACGTTCAAAAGCATCTATGAACGTTCTCATTCAATCACCAATCGATAGAAAAATAATCACCCCAAATTAATTTGGGGTGATTGTGTAAGGAGCTTAGTATTTAGATGCGGCTTCCAAGAGCTTTGCACCCATGTCTCCAGCTTTTTCTTTATAGGCATCATATACAGAACTTGCCGCGTCTTTGAAGGCTGCGATGTCGGCTGCAGATGGAGTTACAACGTTCATGCCATTTTGTTTTGCAACTTCGTAAGCTTCTGCTTCGATGCTGGACATTTTGTCACGAACGGAAGCCTCTGCCATAGCGGCGGCGTCGCTTATGATGGCGCGCTGACCATCAGTTAAGCCATTCCACCAGTCTGTGTTTGTAACGACAATGAATTCAATGTCAGCGTGGTTGGTTACCGTGATGGTATCCATTACCTCATACAACTTACGAGACTTAACACCAGAGACACCGGTCATCCCAACGTCAACGGTACCTCGTTGATAAGCCAAGTATTGCTCTGAGCCAGAAATCAAGGTCGGCGCACCACCAGTAGCTTCAACAAATTGACCAAGTGTTTTACCAAATACCCGAACTTTTTTACCCTTCATGTCTTCTGGGTTCGCAATCGGACCGCCGTTTGAGAGCATGATTGCCCCGCCATATGCTTGCCACCAAAGCACGGTAGAACCAGTGCCTTTAATCGCTTCATCAATGGGACCCCGAATTTCTGACCCTTTAGCAACCGCTTTGCGTACTTTTTCTTCAGTATCGAAGAGGAATGGCTGATAGAAAATATCTACGGCCGGTATATCGCCTACATAACGTGTTAAAGAGGCTACACCCGCCTCAATAGATCCTGCTCCGACTGCAGCTGGTACTTCTTTATCCTTATAGAGTTGTGCAGAGTCGTAGATTTGCACTTCTATGTCACCGTTAGACTTTGCTTCTACTTGTTCTTTGAATAACAAGAGATTTTGTCCCAAATGACTCTTCATCGGTAGTTGCAACGAAATCCGCATTGTCACATCGGCACTAAATGCAGGAATAGCGAGTGCTGTGGCCACGGCGGTAGCGAGAATGAGATTAAGTGATTTTTTCATTATTTCCTCCCTGT
>CAJXTR010000122.1 GCA_913060465.1 uncultured Cryomorphaceae bacterium
TCCGTTTTGAAGTACTTCATTAAGGAAGGCAGTGATTACTTCTGGTTGATCGAGATAATCAGCGATATCAAAGGTTGAGGTTTCGGTCATTGTTTAATGCTTTAATGATGCGTTTATATTTATCTATATCTCTGGATTGCGTTCGTTTAGTCCCGCCTCCAATTAGCAACAAAAGTTGATTATTTCGATAGGTAAAATAAACTCTATAACCAGGTTTTAAATGAATACGAAGTTCATAAACATTGGGTGCAAGACGTTTGAAGTCGCCAAGCAGGTCTTTTTCCTGAATTCTCAATATTCGAAGAAGGATAGCAGATTTTGCTCTCTCATCTTTGAGTCCTTTCAGCCAACTATCGAATTCTTTTGTTTTGGATACTTGCACAACTGAGTGTATCCAATTGGATACAAATATATTTAATTATTCATGTCTCCAAGAATATGAGGACTCTAAATTTTGCGTCAAACATTTGTGCGAAACTCAATGTTATCCACGTGAAGAAAAAGCCGAATGAAACGCACCCAGATTCAGGATTTTGAAAAAATAGAGCAAGCTCAGGACCTCGAAGACCTAGTTAAGGACAAGCGCGTCGGCAAGCGAGCCAACAAGAAAAAAGCCCACCGCAGAAACCGCCACTACGGAAAAGACCTGTTGCGTCACCTGAAAGCAAATCTTAAACGCGACAATCATTAAGCGAAAATGCCCGACTGTCTCTCAATAAATCCTTGAGCGGCTAATTGGCCACTCCCCATTGCCGCATTTAGCGAACCGTTGAACAATACATCGCCTGCAAGGAAAATGTTCTCGGTAAGTTGGCTCTCGCTCGGTGCGGCAGACATCTTAAGATTGGTAAGATCCGGTAGCGCCTGTGGTATGTTGAAGGTGGTAATGTGCTTAAGCTGCCCTACCCCAAAATACTCGCGCACCTCAACCTCAATGCGATGGAGTAAGTCATCCGTGTTTATGTTGTTGCCATTCAATACCGTCACAGAAAGGATTTTCCTCCCTTGCGCATCGCTAAAAGCATACGCGTTATTGATGTGCTTTCCCGTATCCGCTACTAATGAAATCGTATCCTTGGGAATGCTCGTCTGGTCAACTTCAAAATAGAAATTCTGACAGGATTTCCATTGCACACGTTGGTCCTTCATGTTCGATACCAACCCACTCGCATCGCCCGTAAGTAGCACACCATCATGCGTGAGGCGCTCTCCGTTTTCAAGTATGATCTCTTCATTGGTCACCTGGGTAACTTTGGTCGAGTATCTAAAGGTAGTATGGGCCAATTTTGCTTTCAACTGCTCACCAATGGCTCCTATACCTGCAGCTGGAATGGTGGCAAAGCCTTCCCCAAACATTTTATAGACGAATGCAAACATGCGGCTCGAAGTCTTCAACTCGGTTTCTAAGAATATACCGGAGAAGAAAGGCTTGAAGAATCGGTCAATGATCTTTTCGGAAAATCCGAAGTTTTGCAAAAACTCCAGCGTAGTGGTTTCAGGCGCCTCGAAAATTGCATCAATGGAGGTACGCTTTAATTGGGCATTTAGGCGCAGTATTAGTAATTTATCTCGTACACTTCCTATCCCTGCAATCACCGTTGGAAGTAATAGCTTCGGATCACGGAGCGGATCACCAATGGTGTATCGTTTGCCGGATACTAGAATCTGTGCACCAGATGCAAGCTTTTTCAAATTTAGCGCTCCCATGTCCAAATACTTTTGCGCTAAAGGATAAGCACTCAAGAGCACTTGAAAACCCACATCGAGATCGAAACCATTAACGTTCACAGTTCGCACACGCCCACCTACATCATCAGACTGCTCAAGCACTACAGGGCGGTAACCTACTGATTCGAGTTCGAGTGCTGCAATTAATCCGCTGATCCCAGCACCTACAATATAGACTGTTTTCGAAGTATTCATGGCTATAGGCAATTACGTAATCCATACATACAACCGATGCAAGTGGATTTAGTTTGAAACCCTTTTGGGTTGTTTTTAAATACGGATTAAGCTTTATGTTTTTTACGACCAAATTCCGTCCCACACGCCTTACACCGAAAAACGGTTTTGGTATAAAATGGATAAATCACCAAGAGTAAGGAGATCGCCAAAGTTAACCAGCCTACGGCAGTCTTAAAACTCTTGAAGCCTGCATAAACATCGGTCGATTGGCACTTCGGGCATTTTAGTTCGCGATCCTCTTCATCCAGATAAGGACGATCTTCCCATTCTTCTATGAGGTCCTTGGCACGTTGAAAATCTTCCTCACGAACCTGTAGACGGATGCCACCTACGGCGAGGTCATAGAAAGAATTTAATCGGACAATATTCTCGTCCAAAATAAAACACTCCACCCCTTCACTCTCTAGTCGAGTCTTCAGCAAATGTGCCGAAATGTCGTTTGAAAAGGTTTTAAGGGTTTTTAGTTTCATTACAATTGGTTGTGCAGGTTTGACCCTACAATAAACCCATTTTTTGCGCCAACACCAAGTCCTCAGGAACATTAACCTCAGGCACTGAATGCGGTACTAAGGCCACATCAATGTTGTATCCGTGATGGATAAAATCCAGTTGCTCCAAGGATTCTTGAAGGGCCAATACCGATTTGAAATCCCCCTCGTACGACAGCGCAAATTCCTTTTTGTACGCATACAATCCCAAATGGCACAACCGCACCACTTCCGAAGTACCTGGCACTGAAAACGGAATAGGAAACCTACTGAAATACACACCTTCACCCTTCTTATTGCGAATGACTTTCACAGTGTGTTCATCCTTCTCCCCCGCCTCTTCATAGGCGATGGTCGCAATGGGGTTAGCCCCCACCGCCTCCACTACCGTCTTGAGGTAGGAAGTAGGCAGGAAGGGTTGGTCGGCCTGAAGATTCACCACAACATCCCAATCCTCTTCTACCTGAAGTGCCGCTTCAAACACTCTCGAACTGCCGCACGGATGATCGAAGGAGGTTGCAATGGCAGCAATTCCGCGCTGCTCACACAACTCTAGAATTTCGGGATTCGGTGTCGCAACAAATACCCGAGCGAACACTCCTGATACTTGTGCGATATGGTAGACGCGCTCAAACATGGGCATGCCTTGGATGTCGGTAAGAATCTTGTTGGGAAATCGCGAAGATTCCAATCTCGCCGGAATGATACAAATAGCTTTAGCCATGGATATCATAGAATTGGACCACACCTTTTAAATCTTGGGCGGAACCCACCAGGACGGTGATTATTTTCTTCTCACGGAATAATCGATCCATCTCACTCACCCCCATCTGCTCATCAATAAAAACGGGCGCTTTGGTACCCATTTCCGAAGCAACTAAAGCATTAGGATTGGAGCTTGAAGCCATGGCGCGACGGATATCGCCATCGGTGATCACGCCTTGTACATAGGTAGGCGTACCGACGGCCACTAGTCCTAAACGACCTTCGGAGATACGTAGCAGCACCTCATGCAGGCCATCTCCCGGATGGACCATGGGTACTTCAGCAATCAT
>CAJXTR010000123.1 GCA_913060465.1 uncultured Cryomorphaceae bacterium
AATTCCAAAGATTCTACATGGATAGATTCTCATTTTTAGGTAGCGTACATGCCGAGTTTATCGACGAGCAGTACGAGCGTTACCTCAAGACTCCGGACGAGATTGAGCCTAGTTGGAGAGCGTTCTTCCAAGGGTTTGATTTTGCAAAAGAAATTTACTCTGAAGAAGATTTCGAAGGTGCCGGCGTCCCTGAGGAGGTGATCAAGGAATTTCACGTATTGAACTTGATCCAAGGATACCGCTCTCGCGGACACCTCTTTACTAAAACAAACCCGGTACGCATGCGTCGTACCTACGAGCCGTCATTGACTATCGAAAACTTCGGTCTAAGCGCCGAGGATTTAGATATTGAATTCAATGCCGCCACTGAACTGGGGTTGAATGGACCGGCGACCCTCCGCGAGATTATCTCCCACTTGGAGAAGATTTACTGCCAAAGTATAGGGGTAGAGTACAACTACATCCGTGACCCAGAACGCAGAACTTGGATCAAGCACTGGATCCACAGAAATGACAACCAGCCCAACCTCAATACCCAAGAGAAGCAGCAGATCTTGCACAAGCTTAACCAAGCAGTAAGCTTTGAGGCCTTTTTGAACACAAAGTTCGTAGGGCAGAAGCGCTTCTCGATCGAAGGTGCTGAATCATTGATTCCAGCTTTGGATGAAGCGGTTAATCATGGTGCACGCAACGGTGTAGAAGAGTTTGTTTTGGGTATGGCACACCGTGGCCGATTAAACGTTTTGACCAACGTCTTTGGCAAGCCGCGCAAGCAAATTTTCTCTGAATTTGAAGGCAAGGCCTTTGATGATATTACTATTGACGGTGATGTGAAGTATCACTTGGGGCATACGACCATCCATACCACTTCGGACGGCAAGCAGGTCAAGATGAACTTGGCCCCAAACCCCTCACACCTTGAGGCGGTAGACCCCGTAGTTGAGGGTATTGCACGTGCGAAAATCAACAACGATTACGCGATGGAATGTGAAAAGGTACTGCCTATTCTCATCCATGGTGATGCGGCCATTGCGGCGCAGGGTATTGTGTACGAAACAGTGCAGATGGAGACCTTGGACGGCTATAAGACCGGGGGAACCTTGCACATTGTGATCAACAACCAGGTTGGATTTACCACGAACTACCTCGATGCGCGTTCGTCGACTTATTGTACGGACGTAGCGAAGGTGGTCTTGGCACCGGTACTCCACGTGAACGGTGACGATCCTGAAGCCTTGGTACACGCGATCCGTCTTGCAGTGGAATACCGCCAGCGATTTAAACGCGATATTTTCATCGACCTATTGTGTTACCGCAAGTACGGTCATAACGAAGGTGATGAGCCACGTTTCACCCAGCCAATTCTCTACAAGGCGATTTCTAAGCACCCAAATCCAAGAGAGATTTATGCCCAGAAGTTAATGTCTGAGGGTTTAGCCTCTCAAGAAGTTGTGCAGAAGATGCAGGAGGAATTCAAGGCCATGTTGGAAGTGGATTTCGACGATAGTAAGAAGATCGAGCGCAATGTCATCACCCCTTTCATGCAAGAGGAATGGCACAAGTACCCTGGTGCGAAACCAGGACAAATGCTTGATGCGGTGGATACGTCCTTTGATGTCGACAAGCTGAAAGACATTGCCAGATTCATTACTACCCTTCCGGCAGGTAAGAAATTCTTGAAGAAGACCGAACGTCTTATCGGCGATCGTGCCGCCCAAGTATTTGAGCGCAACGCACTCGACTGGGGTATGGCCGAACTTTTGGCCTACGGTTCCCTATTGGCGGAAGACTTCAACATTCGCATTTCAGGTGAGGACGTAGAGCGCGGAACCTTCTCGCACCGTCATGCCATCTTGAAGGTGGAGGACAGCGAGGAAGAGGTGAGCCTCTTGAACGAATACCCTGGTAAGGAAGGTCGATTTGCGATTTACAATTCGTTGCTCAGTGAGTACGCTGTAATGGGCTTCGACTACGGTTATGCCATGGCTGCTCCGGACACATTGACGATCTGGGAAGCACAGTTTGGTGATTTCGCAAACGGCGCGCAGATTATGATTGACCAATTCCTCTCTGCAGCCGAAGACAAATGGAAACTACAGAACGGCTTGGTATTGTTGCTTCCTCACGGCTATGAAGGTCAAGGTGCAGAACACAGCTCGGCCCGCTTGGAACGATTCCTACAGTTATGTGCTCAAGAAAACATGACCGTAGCGAACGTAACTACTCCGGCAAACTTGTTCCACATGTTACGCCGTCAACAAAAGCGCAATTTCCGCCGCCCACTGGTGGTCATGACGCCGAAGAGTTTGTTGCGTCACCCAAAAGTGGTGAGCACCGTAGAAGAATTGGCCACAGGTACCTTCCAGCCTATTATTCCTGATCACGATGTTCAACCAGATAAGGTTACTAAAGTCGTATTCTGCTCTGGAAAACTTTACTACGAATTGCTCGAAGAGCGTGAAGCACAGGGTGCAGATCACGTCGCGCTTGTGCGTATCGAACAATTGTACCCATTAGACGACCTTGCCATCAAGACGGAGGTGGCGAAATACCCGAATGCTGAAAAGCACATTTGGGCACAAGAAGAACCGGCAAACATGGGGGCATGGACCTACATGTTGTGGCAAATGCACATCCAACTCACCTTGGTGAGCCCAGCTCCAAGTGCAGCCCCGGCAAGTGGATCACACAAGGTGGCCCACATCCGTCAAAGAGAAACTATAGAACGAGTATTTAGCATTTAAGTCTACGGATATGTTAGAAATGAAAGTGCCTTCACCAGGCGAATCCATCACCGAAGTAGAAATCGCAACCTGGTTGGTTAGCGACGGCGATTGGGTAGAAAAAGACCAGACCATCGCTGAGGTAGATTCTGATAAAGCGACGTTGGAGCTTCCAGCGGAAGAAAGCGGAATCATCACTTTGAAAGCCGAAGAAGGTGATACGGTTGAGGTAGGACAGGTCGTTTGTTTGATCGACACATCTGCCGCTAAACCGGAAGGTGCCGGTTCAGCCGCTCCTGCCGCTAGCGCACCAAATCCTGAGCCAGTAGCAGCACCAGCGGCTCCAGCTGCGGCTACATACGCAACCGGAGAAGCTTCTCCAGCTGCGAAGAAAATGATGGCAGAAACAGGCGCTAAGGTTAGCAAGGGAACCGGAAAAGACGGTCGCATCACCAAAGCGGATGTTATTGAAGCAGTTGCGTCAATGGGCTCTGGAGGTACTGGCGAGCGCGGTCAGACTCGTAAGAAAATGAGCAGCTTGCGTCGTAAGTTGGCAAGCCGATTGGTGAGCGTGAAGAATGAAACGGCGATGTTGACTACGTTCAACGAAGTTGATATGAAGCCAATCTTTGATTTGCGCAATAAATACAAGAATGAATTCGTGGAGAAGCACGGTGTAAAATTAGGCTTCATGAGCT
>CAJXTR010000124.1 GCA_913060465.1 uncultured Cryomorphaceae bacterium
GCCAAGCGTATTGCCGGGTTGATCCGAGAACGCGATGGCGGTTTGCCTGGGGTGAAGTCTATCGGGTGGTACATTCCGGACCTCGACGTAGTACAAGTCAGCTGTAACCTCACCAAGCCAACCGAAGCGGGCGTTTGCGAAGTGTTTAAACGCGTACAAGAATTGGCCACGGAAATGGGATGTGAAGCGCCTGATAGCGAACTCATTGGCTGTATTCCTAGCTCTCAATTCAACTTCTGTTCTGCCGAAGACTTGGGCTTGGGGCGATTCAAAACCTTCTCCAAAGAACGAATCTTAGACATTTAAACCTTTGGGTAGAATTTTGGTCTAATTATTGGATAATCCAAGACCTCAATTCACCCTTATGAAGCGATTACTACTGCTTTTCCTGTTTGTCTCTACCTCACTTTTGGGGCAAAATCAATACACCATCAGCGGCTACATTTCTGATCAAGCCACTGGTGAAGCCTTGATTGGTGCTAATATTTGGGCACCTACCCAACGTGTTGGAACTTCCTCCAATGTCTATGGGTTCTATTCCCTAACCTTACCCGAAGGAACGAACGTTGTTCGTCTGCAATACCTCGGTTATGCCACCCTGAATTTCGAGATCAACCTCACCCAAAACATGGATCAAAACTTCGAGATGGAGGCTGCCGAAAATGTATTGGACGAAGTTGAGATCATTGCGAGCGAAGGAATAAAGATTGAGGAACAAGTGCAGATGTCGCGCATGGAAGTCCCCATCAAACAGCTCAAATCCCTTCCTGCCATCATGGGTGAAGTAGATATCATGAAAACCCTTCAACTCCTTCCCGGGGTTCAGAGCGGTGGTGAAGGTACTTCTGGATTGTATGTACGCGGCGGCTCGCCCGACCAAAACCTTATTCTCTTGGACGGCGTTCCCCTATATAATGTCAACCACCTCTTTGGTTTCTTCTCGGTATTTAATGCCGATGCTATCTCAAATGTCAGCCTTACAAAAGGCGGATTCCCAGCACGTTATGGCGGCCGCCTTTCTTCAGTTCTTGAAATCAACATGAAGGAGGGAAATATGAAAGAATTCCATGGAGATGCTACAGTGAGTTTGATCTCTTCGAAAATGACCGTGGAAGGACCACTGATCAAGGACAAGGCAAGTTTTATGCTTTCAGCACGACGCACCTACCTTGATGTATTGGCCACTCCATTCATCAATAACTTAAATCAACAGGAGCCTGATTTCAACATCAACCCTACGTACTACTTCTACGACATGAACGGGAAGGTGAACTATAAATTGGGGCAATACGACCGATTATACCTCAGCCACTTCCAAGGTAAGGACGACTTTGGCTTAAAGTCCGAGGATATTTGGACAGACGGAACGTACCGCGAGGAAAACGCGATCAACTTCGGTCTAGATTGGCAGAACAGCATCACCGCAGCACGCTGGAACCACCAGTGGTCTCCAAAGTTGTTCTCTAATGTCACCGCCACTCGAAGCTTGTACAACTTCAACACACGCGCCATCAGCGAAAACCTGACCTACCCTTCTTATCCGGATACCACCGGCATGGAGGACGAACGCTTCGCCGGTTTGTATTTCTCAGGCATTGAAGATTACGGCGCTCGTATAGATTTTGACTACGCCATGAATGCGCGTCACTACATCAGATTTGGGGCCAATTACACCCATCACACCTTCTCCCCAGGTGCCACCAACCTACAATTCTCCTCAGGAGGCTTCAACCTAGATACCACGTTGGGTGGAACAGATGTGAATTCAGACGAGGTATATGCGTTTTTAGAAGATGAATGGAAGGTCACCGAGAACCTGAAGGTGAATGGCGGCTTACACTTCGCGAACCTCTTTGTTGAAGGCGAAAGCTATCACAGCCTGCAACCGCGCTTTGGGATGAACTACAGCCTACCAGGCGGCTTAGCGTTCAAAGCCTCTTACGCGGACATGATGCAATTCGTCAACCTTCTGACCAATGAGGGAATTGGCCTACCTACAGACCTTTGGGTGCCTTCAACGGCGCGCATTAAACCGCAAACCTCGAAGCAAGTCGCGACCGGGCTTGCGAAGAACATAGGCCCCTATGAGTTCAGTGTGGAAGGGTATTACAAGAAGATGAACAACCTCGTGAGTTACAAAGAAGGCGCCTCTTTCTTGTTCTCCGTGGACAACGACAGCTGGGAGGACAAAATCTCCCAAGGTTCAGGCGAAAGCTACGGCATGGAATTCTTCGCGCAGCGCAAGACCGGGCAGACAACAGGTTGGATCGGATATACGCTGAGTTGGAGTTTCCGCCAATTTGATGATATCAACGGCGGCGAACGCTACTACTTTACTTACGACCGCCGCCACGATATTTCCGTGGTTGCTAGTCATGACTTTACTGAAAACATCAGCTTTAGTGGTGCTTGGGTTTACGGCACTGGCCGTGCGGTAACGTTGCCGGAATACGCCTACCTGACCAACCTCCCCGACGGATTGAGTTGGTGGGACGGCATGCAAGAATTGGTCGAGCGTCCTTCCGATAAGAATGCATACCGCATGAGCCCTTACCACAGATTAGATTTGAGCATTAGCTTCAAAAAGGAGAAACGGCACTTTGACCGTTGGTGGGTCTTCAGTACCTACAACACCTACAACAACCTGAACCCATTCTTCATAGAAACTGCCACAGACGACCAAGGAAACCCGGGATTGCGCGAATACGGCCTCTTCCCTCTTATTCCATCTGTTGCTTACCGTATAAAATTTTAAGCCATGAGAACATTCATCGCTCTTTCTATTGCCCTTTTGACCTTCGCTAGTTGTGATAACCTGGTTAACGGTGTCGTCCGTGATATCGAGATGCCACCCCATGAAAGCCAACTCGCAGGTAGTCTGTTTTTAGACTCCCGCGACAGTAGCCTTAGTGCGTTGGTGAGTTCCTCTGCGGGCGTATACGACACCGCGAGAAGCCGAGCCGTAAAAAACGTTCAATGCCAACTATTGCAAGATGGAACGCCTTTATACACTTGGACCACTCAAGACTTCCAAGGCAACTACGTCGAGCTTTTGCAGGACCGACTAGGTGCACTCAGCGGGACCATTACTTTCGAAGCTTCTCACCCAGATTTCGAAACGGTAAGTGCCACGCAAGTATTCCCTGCTGCGCCGCAAGTAGAATTGGACCTTAATTATGCAGGAACCCAACTTTATGGTGATGTTTCAGATGAAATGGAAATCACTTTGAAAGACCTTCCAGGGGTAAATCAACACTACATTATCAGCATGGA
>CAJXTR010000125.1 GCA_913060465.1 uncultured Cryomorphaceae bacterium
GCGGTGGAGAAGGCAAGAGAATTGGGCCACATTAACGATGCTCAATTTGCACTCTATGAGGTTCGCAAAGCGTATGAGCTGGCCCGCACTTACAAAAAGCGCGGCGACCAGGCCATGCAAAAGCATTGGAAGGAAGAAGCGTTACGAAAAGCTGTGGCGGTTGAGGTGCCTGCTCGACTTAAATGGCGTTTGCGATTCCTTATTTAAAAGAACACTTGGTGCGTGAGGGTGAGGTAGGAGAACGGATAGTCGTTTAGCCCTTTTGTCCATTGCAAAACTGATCTGCTCTTCCCGTTAAAGTTTCTGTCTATGCTCAGGTTCAGAATTCGGGGCCAATCACCATCTCTAAAATATCCTGTAAAGGTCTTTAATTCAGCATGGAGGCCGTAGCCTTTGTCCATTCTTTGAGTGATTAACACATTGCCGAGAAATCCATCGTTCTGGGGGTAATCTACCCAGTGCGTTTGATAGACCTGGAAGCCGGCATTCGAAGAAATCCATAATCGGGAATACTTTGGATTCCAGCGTCCGGTGAAAAAGAAAGCATAGCCGGGTGCATCGGTGAATCGGGCGTTGTTTAGTGGGCCTGCCGCAGTCTTTAGATGCGTGGTGAAGTATACTTCCGTTCTGCCATCATCGTCATTTTCATAGATGCGATGAGAGATATTTACAATGACATCTCCAGCTTGTATGCCCTGTCCACTTTCACCGCGTGAAGCACGTAGATCACGAACATCGGTGGTTGTTCTAAAAGCTTCTACACTCTGGTGTACCACATTGAACAAAGTCTTTCCGGTGACCAATTGGACTTCATTATGCCAATTAACAAATTGGTCATCTCCACGAAGACTGATTTGTGCACTAGAGCTAGCGTAGTTACTGTGTGTACCAGCAACGTTTGGTATGGGCAAGGCATTCGGCCCCAAATACGCATGTGAATACGTCATGTATTGCGTCCATGGCGTGGCTCCGTCCCAATTGTGGATTTGATTCCACCAATCGAATTGCGCCTTGGCTCCGATCGAAAACAGTACGAGTACAATGAGTAAGGCGCGGCGCATTATTCTAAGTCAGTATTAAGCTTTTGACGCAGGTAGATCAAATGTGGGTTTTTCTCCGCCATGTACTTGAATTTCTCCTCCGGCAAATACAGTTTTCGGACTTGTTCCCGTTCCACCATTTTTACCTCGAAGCGAATCTGCGTGTTCTTTAGAGCATCTCTTAAATAGGGGACCAATTTCTGTTGCTCCTCATTAAAGAACCCGAGCTCAACATTGTTGTCCACCTCCATAACGAGCGTATTCTTATCCAAGATTTTGGGCATCTGACCCAAAAGCATGCTTCGAACCGCCGTTTTCACCGAACGCTGTTTGGCATAAGCAGTAATGGCATCTTCCAGTTCTTTTTGGGAATACACATTCGAAGGACCGCCTTCCTCCACAGGAACGCCCGGTTCATTGGTGTTGTCCGTAATACCGGCATCCTCATTAGATGCTTTCTCGATGGCATTGAGCTCTTCCATCAAACTTAGACCCGTACGCTGTGGCGCTTGACGAACCACTCGACGACCACCTGTTCTTCGAGGCGCTTCAGTTTTTGCAGGAGAACTTGCGACTTGCGGCGCCTCAACAGCGGGTTCTGGGGCAGCAGGAGTGTCGATATCAAATGCGGATTCTGGCGCAGCAACGGGAGGTGTGTTCACGGGTATGTCCGGAATACGTTCAGGTGCATCCAATGGGTCGGCTGGAGGAGCATCTGCTTGAGCCGGAGCTGCTGGTGCTTCGGGTGTGCTCGGAGCCACGGGCGTTGGTGCCTTTACCGCTGGTGTCGGCATCGGTGCATCTTGTGCAGGTACCGGTGCAGTTCGTTTGGGGAGTTCTTTAGGTAAGTAGCCGTCGGTAGATTTCGCTGTCGCGCTATTTACCTGTGGCTGCTGCTTTTTTTTTTCTTGCGAGATAAACTCGACCAGTTTTAAAAGACCTAATTCTACTAAGATTCTTGGCTGACTTGAGGTTTTGTATTGCCCGTCAAGCTCATTAAAAACCTTTAATCCATGCAGCAGGAATCGGGTAGAGGAGGCAGCGCTTTGCTGTAAATAACGCTCTTTAATGGCCGGGCCGACTTCAAGCAATTCAATTGTTTTGGCCTCACGTGCCACCAAAAGGTCTCTAAAATGTTTGGCCATGCCCACAACAAATTCGTGACCATTAAATCCTTTGTCTAGAACCTCATTGTAAAGCAAGAGCAGGTCTGGATAATTTACGCCCTGTGCGAGCTCTATAGCTTTGAAATAATAGCTGTAATCAAGGATGTCTAGAACTTCGACAACCTGGTTGTAGGTCAAGGTATCACCGCTGAAGCTGATCATGCGGTCGAACAAACTCAAGGCATCGCGCAAAGCACCGTCCGCTTTTTCTGCAATCATATGCAAAGCTTCAGGCTCAGCCTGAATGCCTTCCTGGCCGGCAACGTAGGCAAGGTGATTGGCAATATCCTCTACGGTAATACGCTTGAAGTCGAAAATTTGACAGCGTGAGAGGATGGTCGGAATGATTTTATGCTTCTCGGTAGTGGCCAATATGAATATGGCGTGTGCAGGCGGTTCCTCTAACGTTTTAAGGAAGGCGTTAAAGGCCTGCTGAGAAAGCATGTGGACCTCATCAATGATATAGACCTTGAATTTTCCAGTTTGAGGCGCGAAGCGAACCTGGTCGATCAATCTACGGATATCGTCCACAGAGTTGTTCGAAGCAGCATCAAGCTCGAAGATGTTCAAAGCCAATTCATCCTCCGTAAGATTTGCATCCGCGTTGATGACTTTCGCAAGAATGCGAGCACAGGTGGTTTTTCCTACCCCGCGTGGCCCACAGAAAAGCAGTGCCTGAGCAAGGTGATCGTTTTCGACGCTTTTAAGCAGAGTATCCGTAATATGCGACTGTCCCACCACGGCTTCGAAGGCCTGGGGGCGGTACTTTCTTGCTGATACTACGAATTGCTCCATACCACAAATATAAGCGGATGATTGGGCTATTTTTGCCTTCCACAAAAAAGAGCTGTAAACACGTTGCTAACAGGCTTGGTCAGTATTAAAAAGTCGCGTACATTTGCACTCCTAAATTTTTAGTTCAAATAATTATGAATCAGTACGAAACCGTTTTCATTTTGAATCCCGTTTTATCTGAAGA
>CAJXTR010000126.1 GCA_913060465.1 uncultured Cryomorphaceae bacterium
TTTGACTAAAGTATGTGCTGGGTTGCCAAAACAAATAAACCCTACATGGGGATTGGATTGGATCAGGAAATTTAAGGCGTTGTGAACAAAGGTTTCCCATCCCCATTTTTTGTGGGAGCCGGCTTCACCATCTCGCACGGTGAGCGCGGTGTTGAGAAGAAAAACCCCCGCTTGCGCCCAGGGCCTTAGATCACCATTGGCCGGTGCCTCGAGCTGAAGGTCGTCTTGATACTCTTTGAAAATGTTGCGCAATGAGGGCGGGAGCTTTTGATTATGTTCAACGCTGAAGGCAAGACCGTTGGCTTGATTGGGTCCATGGTATGGGTCTTGACCAAGAATGATACACTTGCATTTTTCGGGTGGCGTGTATTCGAATGCGGAAAAAATTTTGTCCTTTGGCGGGAAGATGGTGTGTACTTGGGATTCTTGTGATAATTGGTCCATTAAGACCCTCCAATATTCCTTTTTCTGTTCAGCATCAAAGAACGCTTGCCAATGTGGAATTTCGATTGTGGAAAGGAATGTGGACATTTGGCAACAACTTTGGCTCTTGTGCGTTACTTTTACAACACGCAAAATAACGATTCTCAATCGTCTTAATGATGAAAAAAGTTTTGACATTGGCTGTAATTGCAGCTGCATTTTTAGCGCTCTCTTCATGTGGAACGGCAGAAAAATGCCCTTCGTACTCTTATGTTGAGGTTCCAGCGCAACAGGGATAATAAACCGAGCTCAGGCACGGAATTTCCGTTTGTACACCCGCAGTCTTTTGAGGAAGTTGCGGGTATTCTGCGTTTTAAAGGGACCACCTTTGTGTACAAGCACAGTACGCGCTGTAGCGTAAGCTTATTTGCGATGAAGCGCCTTTTAGGTGTTGTGCCCCAAGATGATGAGCAATGGATTTATATCGATGTCGTAGGACAGCGACCCATCTCATTGGCCCTGGCCGAGGAATTGGATGTTTGGCATGAAAGTCCACAACTTATTATGCTTCAGGATGGTAAAGTGGTTGCATATTGCTCACACCATCAGGTCAATGAGGATACGGTAGAATCGTGGCGAAAAACACACAAAATAGAGAACTAAAAACGCCTTAGGGCGTTAATTTGATATGGTTGACAATCCTACAAATACTGCTGAAAAGATCACTAAGGAGCGCGTCCAAAAGCCGAAATGGTTGCGTGTAAAACTGCCTACTGGGGAGAATTACAAGCAAGTACGCGGGCTGGTGGATAAGTACAAGTTGCACACCATCTGTGAGAGCGGACATTGTCCTAACATGGGCGAATGTTGGGGTGCAGGTACGGCTACTTTCATGATCCTAGGTAATATCTGTACGCGAAGCTGTGGGTTCTGTAATGTAGCCACTGGTCGTCCCAATTCCGTTGATTGGGAGGAGCCCGAAAAAGTAGCACGCAGTGTAAAACTCATGAAGATCAAGCACGCTGTTTTGACGTCGGTAGATCGCGATGATTTAGCGGATGGTGGTTCTATTATTTGGGCAGAGACCGTTCGTGCTATTCGTCGTATCAGCCCGGAAACAACAATGGAGACGCTTATTCCTGACTTCAAGGGGGAATTGCACAATGTTGACCGCATTATTGAGGCGAATCCAGAGATTGTTAGCCATAATATGGAGACCGTTCGTCGACTCACCCGCAAGGTGCGTATTCAAGCCCAATTTGACCGTTCATTAATGGTGCTCAAATACCTCAAGGATCAGGGCATTCATCGCACGAAAAGTGGCATCATGCTAGGATTAGGGGAGACTAAAGAGGAGGTTATTGATGCTATGCGTGAATTGCGCGAAGCGAACGTAGATATCATTACGCTAGGCCAGTACCTTCAGCCTACGAAACGTCATTTGCCTGTCGTTGAGTTTATTACACCAGAAGTTTTTAAAGAACTAGAGGAAATTGGTCTGGAAATGGGCTTCAGATTTGTAGAAAGTGGGCCATTAGTACGCAGTTCATATCACGCTGAAAAGCACATTGCTTAGGCCTTGCGGTAATCAATGCTACGCCCTATTTTTAAACCTTTAAGAAAACAGAGTTAATCACACATATGAAACAAGGATTACGATTTGCCCTCGCGGGTACAGTTTTAGCCGCCGCCACTATTGCATTGCTTCCGAAAGAAGCGCAGTACACTCCTAGAGTTGTGGAAGAACAAAGCGCTGCTGGAGCTGCTGCCTATTTGCATAGTCTACGTGCAAACCAAATCACCGGAGAAATTACCCAGGAGGATATCCAAAGTGCTATTGAGAGCTTGGAGAATATGCCTGAAAGTTCGATTGGTTTAACTTGGGGCGAGCGCGGACCTAATAATCGTGGAGGACGTACCCGCGGCCTTGCCATCAACCCATCGAACCCATCAGAAATGTATGTTGGTTCGGTTAGTGGGGGTCTATATTTCTCTAACAACGGCGGTTTAAGCTGGTTAGAAGTGAATCCAGATCAGGAAAACCTAGCCGTAATGACCATTGCTTACAGCAAAAACGGTGATGTATACTACGGAACAGGTGAGGGCTTGTACAATACTTGGACCACGGGTTACGGAGCTTCAACATCATCAGGTTTCCCAGGTGCGGGTATCTTCAAGAAAGGCGCTTCTGATAATGACTTCACTCAATTATCAACGACGTCTACATTGAGTTCAGTTGGTGCTTTGGTGTGTGACCCAAACAATAATGACAAAGTATATGCAGCGACTTCTTCAGGAATCCGTATGACTACCAACGGTGGAACGACTTGGACGAATCCTTTGCAAGGTCAGATTGGTTCAAACGGAACTTGTTGGGACATTCACATGGATGCCGGCGGTAACGTGTGGGGAACACTAGGTGGCCGTATCATGAAAACCACGGATGGTGGTTCTACTTGGGTTGAAATTTCTAAATCAAGCGCTGGTTCGACCGGTCTTCCAAGAAGTGGTGGTCGCATCATGTTCGCTTCAGCTGCTGATGATGCAGATTACGTGTACGTTGTACAAATTACCTCAGGCAATGCTTTGGCAGGTGTATACCGTACGACGGACGGCGGTTCGACGTGGACTAAAATTGGTCAAAAATCAACCTACTTCGATCCATTCTGTAGCTCACAATGTCAAGGTGAATACGATTTGGCTGTAGGTGTAGATCCAAGCAACAAAAATCGTGTAATCGTCGGTGGTATTACCGTTTGGGA
>CAJXTR010000127.1 GCA_913060465.1 uncultured Cryomorphaceae bacterium
CAAAACCCGCATTGACAAAGGCTAGCGCGGCAGCACCCCATAGGTTAATTCCACCGCCTGCTCCGGCACCTACCTGCGTTTCAACAAACCATATATTTGGCTGAAGGCGCAACCCAAAGAGGCCCTCTGCATAGGCACCCCTTCCGTCTGTGAAGGCCCAGTAACTCTCGCCTCGAAGCTGTATGAAATTGTATTTAAACAACCTAAAGGCAACGCCTAGGTTCGAAAAGCCAGATTCACCTAAATAGGTTCGAATTCCATTCTCTATGCTCAATTTCATTGGAAGAAACCCATTTTCATTTTGTGATGAAGTGTAATTAAAATCTATTCCTGTATGTAGACCTGCGAAGCCAAAATAAAAGGGACCATCAATCCATTTTAAGACGCCAGAGCTTAGTCCCACGAACTTTCCGTTGCGATGCCATTGTAATTCTCCTTGAAGGCCAGTGAGAACGCCACCACCAGCTGGAGCCTTTCCACCACCACCTGTTCCTAAGTTGAGTTCAGCTAATGCTCGGATGGACCCGAAATCACTGTATACCCCGTACCCACCGTAAACATCCATATATCCTCCTAAATCTGTCACGGCGGCCGTGAGGTAAACGCTTTTGTAGGTTTTTTGATCGAATAATCGGCCACCCACACCTACGAAGGCAGTGTTGCGCTCGTGTTGATTCCATGAGGAATACATTGTGTTTGTGAATATTTGTGCCTCAACTAATGGATATGGTCTTCTGCTGAAATCTTGCGCTATGCTTAGACTAAACATAGGACTCCAGCCTTGAATGATTCCCGTGCTTACATAACTGTATTGACCACCTAAACCAAGGTTAACATTGCCAAGTGTGCGGTCTAACATCATTGCGGTGGTCAAAAAGCCACCAGAACCATCGTTGCTTTCCGCACCACCCCCTGTTGTGAACATGAGCTTCGGATGAATATCGAATGTTTCGGAAAGTGCAATTCTACTTCCGACCTGATAGCCGAAGGTGTAATAACCGGCGCGCGTTCCCACCGCAGCATTATTCAGCCGTATCCCGAAGTAAGATGAACCACCATTGATATGATAATTTGCTGATGTACCCAAGAATCCTATAGGCCCTCTCGGTGCCTCTACTACCTGCAAATAATCAAAATCAATGCTAGTTGATTGAGAGAATCCTGATAAAAATTCGCAGAGGAATAATAGAATGAATAGTTTTGCTCGTATGAAGTTTCGAAGCATTCTTGGTCTATTGGTGTTGCTCAATGTTTTGTGTCCTAAAGTTAAGGCGCAAGAGGTGAGTGATTCCATTATTGTAGAAGAAATCATCGCCTTTTCCACACGAGGTATTAACGCCTCTGGAGATCGCTATCACATCGATGGCTGTAGGTATCTTAAGAATGGACAAATCAAGATTGATGAGCGACAAGCGCTCAATAGAGGCCTACTGCCCTGCTCCGTATGCCTTCCAGATCGTCCGCAGGTCTTGCCTTATTTGAGAAACGAAAAGGACAAAGGCCCTAAGAAGGTCTTTCGCAAATGTGTTTTTCGTACCAAGAGCGGCTCTAAATGCGAACGTCCAGCATTAGAGGATGGACGGTATTGTGAACTGCACGAAAATAGAGCGAACAAAAAGCGTCGGTAGTCACTGAATGGTTTCCTAGATCCTTAGTTGTCGAGAAGAAAAAATCTTTCAAAAACAAAAAGCCCTGAGAGCGATGCTCTCAGGGCTTTTTAAGTAGTTGGCGATCCGGACGAGACTCGAACTCGCGACCCCAAGCGTGACAGGCTTGTATTCTAACCAACTGAACTACCGGACCAGTTTTCCTTAGCGGAGTGCAAATGTAAAATGGAATTTCAATCTTCCAATACTTCAGACAAAAAAAATCAAATATTTTTTCGTCTTGGCTTTTTCTACGCTGGCACTTCTTATTTGGGCTGCATTGATTAGGTTTGGGCAATAATTCAACATCAATGCGCACAGCAGTAATACTTGCCGGAGGTAAAGGCACTCGTTTAGCGGAAGTTAGGAAAGATATCCCAAAACCAATGATGCCTGTTTTAGGTAAACCCCTACTCCAATACCAGATTGAATTATTGAAAAAACACGGCTTTGAGACCGTTTGGCTTATTGTTGGGCATTTGCACGAACAAATCCAAAAACACTTCAAAGACGGCTCAGAGTATGGATTATCCATTAAGTATTTCATCGAAGAGCAGCCGCTGGGAACCGTTGGCGGAATCAAGGCGTTAGAAAAAGAATTGGGCCAAACCTTCTTAGTGCTTTACGGTGATGTAATGATCGACATGGATTTGGACCGATTATTCCAATTCCACACGTCCAAAAATGCAGATGCAACACTAGTCGTTCATCCCAATGATCATCCTTACGATAGCGATTTACTGGATACAAACAAGGATGATAAAGTCATCGCATTTTATCCAAAACCTCATCCGGAAGGCATGCGATACAAGAATTTGGTGAACGCTGCCGCCTACGTCTTTAGCCCCAAGGTGTTCCAATACATGGAATCAGGCGTTAAAGCTGATTTTGGCAAAGACATCTTCCCAACGCTCCATGAACATATTTCGGTCTTTGCATACAACACCCCGGAATACTTGAAGGACATGGGAACTCCGGACAGGTTGGACAAAGTCAGCCAAGCCATCTCGAGCGGAAAGGTTGCGAGAAGAAACTTAGGGCAAAAGCAGCGCTGTATTTTCTTAGATCGAGACGGCGTCATCAACATCGATACCGATCTCATTCATAGAACCGAAGATTTCGACCTCTATCCATTCGCTCCTGAAGCCATTAAACGTATAAATAAAATGGGCTTTTTAGCCGTGGTGGTAACGAATCAAAGCGTTCTTGCACGTGGACTTTGCTCCGAACAGGATTTAGAGGAGATTCACAAGAAGATGGAAACGGTCTTAGGCAATCACGGCGCCTTTGTGGAAGCAATCTATTACTGCCCTCACCACCCACATGGTGGATTCCCTGAAGAAGTAAAAGAACTTAAAATAGACTGCCACTGTCGCAAACCAAAACCAGGCATGCTTACAGATGCAGCGGAGCGATTCAATATTGATCTAAGTGCAAGCTTCATGATTGGTGATAGCCAAAGAGACATCGAAGC
>CAJXTR010000128.1 GCA_913060465.1 uncultured Cryomorphaceae bacterium
CCGTCGTTGTATAGGAACTGGTATTGACGAGTTTCTACGTCAATGGTCTCGATTTTAGAACCTGCAGGGAAGGTGTTGTCTAGGACACGACCTGTCTCGAGGTTCTTGATTTTAGTACGCACGAAGGCTGCACCTTTACCTGGTTTAACGTGAAGGAATTCAATGATCTGGAATGGCTGACCATTGAAGTTGATGCACATTCCGTTCTTGATATCTGATGTACTTGCCATGGTGTTTTTATTTTGCCCAAAGATAGGTCTTGCGGGCGTTAGTAGTGTTTTTCTAAAATGAGTTCTTCTGTGCTGAATTCGTATTCGTGCGAGACATAGTTGCTAGCGACAATAACGGTTTTATCTAAGGCGTATTCCTGGATTAGTGCCTTGTATAATGCAATACCTGAAGTATCTAGGTTGCTTGTCGGTTCGTCCAAAAGAAGTATTGGTCGGTCTGATGGAATGGCCAACAATAATCTGACGCGTTGGAGCATTCCTGAACTGTAGGTGTTCAGGCGCTTGTTTTTATGTGCAGAAAGCCCCGCTTCATCGATCCATTGTTCGAACGAAAAGCCGTCCATGAATGGACAGAATTTTTGATGAAAGTCTAAGGTTTCAGCTAGGGTGAACATTGGGTTTAGGCCGAGGTAGGGGGCTGCCAAGGTGCAGTACTGACCTAAGTCGGTTGCTGGAATTTCTTTGCTATGGTGATGAAACACCGGTGGATTTTCGGTTGCTTCGAGCGCGCCGCTCAGAATTTTAACCAGTGTTGATTTGCCGGAACCGTTGGAACCCAGGATTACGGTTTTTGAACCCGATTCGAATGTGTGTGAGATCCCTTGCAGGATGTGCTGCTTCCCAAATTTCTTTTGAAGGTCTTTTAGGATGAGCATGACGGATTATTTACGAATTAATCCTCGGCTACTTCCTTCAATAAAGTTCAAGATAGCAAGAACTCGGTCGTTTAAGGTAAAGCCACTGCGAATGCGCTCTGAGGCCTGTGAAATGTTCCTTCCGCTTTGGTAGATGATGCGGTACAAGTCTTGAATCTCCAGGATTTCCTCGGTACTGAAGTTTCTGCGTTTTAGGCCTACGCTGTTTACACCGGCATAGCCTAGTGGCTCACCTGCCGCGGTAATGTATGGAGGCACGTCTTTGCGAACCATGGCACCGCCGCCAATCATTGCATGTGCACCGATCTTCACAAACTGGTGTACGGCAGATAGGCCGGAGATGATGGCCCAATCGCCTATTTCTACGTGGCCGGCGAGAGCTACGGAGTTGACGAGTATTACATGGTCGCCTATGATACAGTCGTGTGCGATGTGTACGTAGGCCATGATTAAACAATCGGCCCCTATAACGGTCTTGCCATAGGCTTTGGTGCCGCGGTTAATGGTTACACATTCGCGTATGGTCGTGCGATCACCTATTTCAACTGTGGTGGACTCGCCGTCAAACTTCAAATCTTGAGGTATGGCGGAGATAACGGCACCTGGGAAGATGCGGCAATTGGCCCCGATTCGGGCGCCAGCCATGATGGTGACATTGGGACCTATCCAAGTATTTTCACCAATAACAACATCCTCCGAAATAGTCGTGAATGGACCTACTTCAACACCGTCGGCCAACTTGGCGTCGGCGTGTATGGAGGACATTGGATGAATCATTACTTGGTAATCTGAGCCATTAGTTCGGCTTCGCTCACTAGCGTGTCGCCTACGAAGGCGCGACCTTGCATGTGAACAATCCCGCGACGAATAGGCGTAATGAGTTTAAGATCGAAAATGAGCGTATCGCCTGGAACAACCTTCTTCTTGAACTTTACATTGTCAATCTTCATGAAGAACGTGAGGTAGTTTTCGGGATCTGGTACTGTGCTCAAAGCGAGAATACCACCACACTGCGCCATGGCTTCTACTTGAAGTACACCTGGCATTACAGGTGAGCCCGGGAAGTGACCTACGAAGAACGGCTCATTCATCGTTACAGATTTGATACCTACAACGTGTGTGTCGCTTAGTTCAATGATTTTGTCGACCAACAGGAATGGAGAGCGGTGTGGAATGAGGTCCATGATTTGCTCCACTGTTTTCACAGGTTCTGCATTCGGGTCGTATTTCGGTGCTTTAGGCTTGCTTTCTTCCTTGCGGATTTTATCTGCCAAAGCTTTTGTGAATTCAGCGTTGATGCCGTGTCCTGGCTTAGTAGCCATGATTCGCGCTTTCAATGGGCGTCCAATGAGAGCGAGATCACCTACTACATCAAGAAGTTTATGACGCGCTGCTTCATTTGAGAATCGTAGCTCGACATTATTTAGGGTTCCGCGTTGGGTTACTTGGACATCATCTCTGTTAAATGCAGTCTTAAGTTTTTCCAAGGTCGCAGGTGCAATCTCTTGGTCAACATATACGATGGCATTATTCAGGTCTCCACCTTTAATCAAACCTTGGTCTAACAAAGGCTCTAATTCACGCAAAAAACTGAACGTGCGTGCACTAGCAATGTCCTCGCCAAAGTTCACCATTTTGTCGAGGTGAGCGTGCTGCGGACCTAGTACGGAGCTTCCGTAATCAATAAGAGCAGTGACTTCAAACTCGTCGCTCGGCAAGGCCATGATTTCACCGCCGTCTTCACTCTTATAAGTGAATGCTTCTTCGAGAACGTAGTAGTTTTTCTCTTCAGTCTGTTCTGCGATGCCCGCCTTTTCAATCAGGGCGACTAATGGTGCAGCACTTCCGTCCAAAATTGGAATTTCACTTCCATCGAGTTCAATACGACAGTTATCAACGCCAAGGGCATAAAGGCTGGCCATAAGGTGCTCAACAGTTCCTACAGTGGCATCCCCCTTTTGAAGGATGGTTTGACGGTTTGTACGATTTACGAATTTCACCAATGCTGGTATTTCAACATTGTCAAGGTCTGTACGTACAAAAGTGATTCCTGTGTTTACTTCACTAGGATTGAGGGTCACGTGAACGGTCTCACCCGTGTGAAGTGCTGTTCCTTCAAATGAAATAGAAGAAGAAAGTGTTTGCTGCATCATATTTTTATTCGCCTTGTTTCTTGAACGCTGCAAAGGATTTCAAGAAGTGTCTGTGTTC
>CAJXTR010000129.1 GCA_913060465.1 uncultured Cryomorphaceae bacterium
AGTTTTACCTACAACCTGGTTCATTACTTGGAAAAATTGGACGTTTCCGTTGTGGTCTTACGCAACGACGACCCGGACCTTCTTGAACTCGATCTAAGCACCTTCCAGGGCTTGGTGCTTAGTCCAGGACCCGGCCTCCCCTCGGAAAGCGGACAGCTCATGGCCATTATTGCCAAAGCCTACGGCACCTTACCCATACTTGGCGTTTGCTTAGGCATGCAAGCTTTAGCGGAACATACTGGCGGCTCCCTCTACAATCGAGACGGTGTCATGCATGGAAGAACGGCTCAGATCGAGTTGTGCGAGCCAAGTATTTTACTGAAAGGAATTCAAAACCTACAGGTAGGACTTTACCACAGCTGGGCTGTGCGTTCAAAAAGTTTGAACCGTTGGAAAATATGTGCGGTGGCCTTGGAAGACCAGGCGCCCATGGTGATGGAAAACGAAGTCGATCAGGCTTACGCGGTCCAATTCCACCCGGAGAGCGTGCTCACGCCCCAAGGCCTAGATATGATTCGAAACTGGGTGAAACTCCTCGCTTAGAAGTCAATAGCTGTACGGCGACGTTGCGCCTTGACCTGACGGAATTGTTGGTTTTTCAGGTTGATGCCAATCATGTACGAACGTGTCGTTCCAAAAGGCACCCAAGAAATCTTCATTTCCCAGCAATGTAAATCGCGCACCGCATTTATCGTAGTAAAGGCTGCCGTGCGCTTAGCGATGTCGACACCAGTTCGGTAGTTGAGGGACCAATTATCCGTTGGGCGATAGGACCCACTCAAGCTCAAGGAATGTGCTGCAAACTCGTGCAAGAAATCAGGCATTACCTCCCCAGGCTGGGCAGCATCCACATTCGTCACCAATCGCACATCATAGTTGATACGGATATCCCAATCGGTCCGCAGCGGTACCATATCGGAGTAATTATAATAATCGATATCACCTTCGGTAAAAGCCCCACCTCGCTGCTCATACATCACCGCCTGACGGCTTGTTTTTCGATTGCTGCGCAGTTGCGTGCTGGCCTGGAATTGGGACGTTCTGTGAATAAGCGGACCTTGGCCCATGGTGAATGCTAGGTTAGCGATGCGCTCTCCATCGGCATCATAGCCGTAGGGATCGAACTGACCTTGGTAGCTTATGCGCAGCTTTTTGTTGAAGAGCGCACTTTGTGCAGTTACTCGGACAATGTTCCAATTAAATCCATTGGCCGCATTCATGTTGTAATCCGTACTAATGTTGAAACGCTCAAGGACACTGACCTTCTTTAAGGTACCGGTTGTATCGGAACGGTCCACCACTTTGGCTTCAACATTGTTATCAAGGTTGAAATTTATCGATCCATTACTTCCACGTCCAGGTGAACCGTAAAGGAACCCGTTATAGCGGTTGTAATACAAATCATTGCCCAACGTATCGGTAAAGCTTTGGTAGTAATTCCACGCGGGGTCGCCAAAATCCGGACGGAAATTAAAGGAGGCCCTCGGAGTTATCATGTGACGTACAGCCTTTACAGGACCACGTGAAAACAAGAATGTCCCGTAGATCTTGGTGTTCAACGATGCGTTCAATCCAAAATCGCGCACTGCAGTGAATCCAGGAATCGTATCGGTAAGCGTAGCCTTGTTTAATGCGGGATCAAAGGTGTAATCATACTGTTGGAAATACCAACGCTCCGTAATGTTCGCATTAGGACTAAAGGTGATGTATTTCAGCAACGTAGCATTTGTACTGATTCCGGCGGTATGCTTCAAACCATATTGACCATAATCACCCAATACATCTTGCCAATCATACCCTGGAACACTGTCCAATTGTTCAGCAATGGTGCCCAAGTTTCCCTTAATACGTCCTTCCGCAACAGAGCTCATATTCACCCCAACTTTATCGTACCACTGGCTTTTCCCATCGTTGGTTTTCAGTGGAAAGAATCGTGGAACATTCAAGCTTGCCTTTGGCAAGGTGGTGGTAAAAGCCTGTGTACCATTGTTTTGACTATGATTTCCACTAACCGTCAAATTCGCTCCACCTAACTTTTGATTATAAGTGATGCTCGAGTTCATGGTGTTGTTCGTGGTGCTCATGTTGCCGTTGAGCAGGTCTTCTGGATTGGCACTGTTTTTAAAGAAGTTCGGGTTTTGCAAGTTCACTTTGGCATTGAACCTGCGTGTTGGGTGCGCTTTAGCATCCTGGTTGTGTGACCAGCGAATGGAGAAGTTCTTAGTGATGTTGTAGCCGCCGAAGGGCTCGTAAATGGGCAACCCTTGCTTTTGGTAGCGGTACTGGTACGCGAAATTCCCATTGTATTTGTAGCGCTTTCGATAATTAGAGGTAGCGCCTAAGGCCCAGGACCCACGCAAGTATAGGTCACCGCGCAAACTCAGGTCCATAAAATCATTAATTGGGAAATACCACCCTCCGTTCACAATACCTACCCCTTGCGATGGACTGTTCTGAAAGCTAGGCATCAGCAGCCCGGAAATGCTCGGCTTCTCAATGTTCGTCGGGAAGTACCCATAAGGAATAATCAGCGGCGTCGGGATGCCAAAAAACTCAAAATGCGCAGGCCCAGTAATGATGCGCTCACCCATCTCCACTTTGCTCTTGCCCGTTTTAATCTGGAAGTGCGGCTCCTCATGTGAACAGGTCGTAAAGCCAGTGCCTGCCATATACATGGTATTGGAATCCACCATTTTAACCGCATCACCATTGAGATAGTTCTGCCCTTCCTGCGTTAATATTTCTGTGATTTTAGCTTTTTGACTGGACCAATTATACGCGATCTCGCTCAAGTAAAACGTTCGTCCGTCATCCACGAATACGGGACGCTGCTCCCAAGAACCGTCCGGCCCCAGGATACCTCGGGCCTCTACCCTTTGCTCGTCCAAATAAATTTTAGCGTAACCCGCCGACAGCTGGGTTTCTCCAAAACTGATGCGTACATCATTGAACAATTCTACAATGCCTTCATCGAGATTTGAGGTGGTTGAATCTTTGGCCGTATACACAATAGGCTGCTCCTGCCCAACCGTTGAAAACGGTGCACAAAATGTGAGCAAAAA
>CAJXTR010000130.1 GCA_913060465.1 uncultured Cryomorphaceae bacterium
CCTTGTTCTCCCACAAATCTGTGTGAGGCCTCTACCCTAAAGTTTCGCCATTGGTGCCACTCTCCTAGTTCATATGTAAGTTTGTGCGATGCATTGAATGGCGGCATATAATTCAGGGGTAAGTTATTGGTTAAGTCATTGCCTTGTAGGAAAGACCAATTTCCATTGAACTTCCAATGCTCACCAACTTCGTAGCGCATCGACATATCTACCCCAAGGATTCGGGCATCGCATTGCTCGTAGGTAAATACGGGAAAAGCCCCACGGATGGTCAGCCTGTATTCTTGCTGGGGTTGGAGATAGATGTAACCATTGAAATAATGGGCATAGGTTCTGAAGTCTAGATGGAGATGTTGACCAAATTGGCCACTAAGCTGAATCGTCGACTTCACACCATTCTCCTGTTTGAGCTCAAGATTCCCTTCCTCAATCCCGCTCACACCCTGGTGCAGTCCAAAGGCATACATCTCATTAATTTCCGGAGGACGTTGGCGAACGGCCACCTCTGCTATGGCGGTCCATCGGGTTGTAATTTGTCCTGTAACCCGAGCCAATGCACTGATGTTGTGGTACTGATCGCCATAGTAAACGACCGTTCGAGGCAGGCTATTGGTCAGCATGGCTACATTTCTGAAGGTAAAATCATACCTGCCTCCAAACTCGGTGGAGATGTGTTCGAATTCGTTTTTCGCGTTGATGAAAAACCCATTGGTGAACGAGGTAAAGTTTGGCAGAAGCGGCAAAATGCCGGTTTCTGGGAGGTTCCAATTGTTTTTTCCAAGGAATTGGTAACCCGCATCCCAATGGCTATTGTTCGACCAAAGCAATTCATTTTGGACGCTGTATTGCATCAAACTCAAGGCCGGGATATCGCTACGACCACTTCTACGAACATCGAACTCTTGGCGCTTATTGCGCTGCACGGCTACATTCCATTCCAAGGTGTTCTCGGCGAGCTCTTTTCTCAGGGTAGATTTGAATTGATGGTGCGAGACGTCCTGTTTGGGGGCATCAATGTCTCTCGAAAAAACAGAGTCGGTATAAAAAGGCACCGGACGACTAAAGGCACTTTGAAGGTCCGTCAAATTACCGATGTGGCTACCACGTAGAATCCCATATTCGGCATTGAAGAAAGCGTATTGGGACTCCCACTCCCACCCTGAATCCCACTGGCGACGAAGCTCACCGTTCATATGCGCCTGGCGTGTGCCGGTGTTGTTGAGGAAGTAGTTCGGCGCAGATCGATCACCGTAATTCTTTAAGGTGGTGCCTAATCGCCATTGAAGGTGGGGATGGCCTTGATATAATAGGCCATTGATAGTACCGCCCCGTCCATTGCTTTCTAAAGTTGATCTAACCTTGCCATGAACGTGCGGGTCCATTGGAATTTTACCTGGCATTAAAACTACTATTCCGCCCATATGGGTCCCTGGATATCGCATCGATGCAGCTCCGCTGACCACAGTAATTTCACCGGCGCTGTTCAGATCAATTTCCGGGCTGTGATCCGCGCCCCATTGCTGCCCCGCATGCACAACGCCATTGTTAATGATGGTAATTCTGTTCCCGGACAGACCGTGAAGTACAGGCAGGCCTATATCTGAACCGTTGGAAATCATACTTACCCCATTAAGGTTCGCTAGGGATGCTGCCAAGGACTTCTGGGCGCTTTGATCTAAGACCATCATCCCTATATTCTCCTCGTTCAGGGCATGCTCATGGTCATCATGAACTTCGACTTCATGAAGGAGGTTTTCGTGATGTTCAAGCGTGAATTCTATGGTCGTATCTCCCTCTACAGCAAGGGCCTCAAATACCGTAGGGCATCCAATATGTTGTATAGCCAAATGATAGAAACCCACACAAAGCGTAGGAATCTCGAAGCGTCCCTTGCTATCCGTCCAGTACTCTTTGCCTAATTCTGTGATATAAATACTCACATCTTCCATAGGCTGCTGATCATGCTCATCCACGACCCGGCCGGCAAGGGTATACACACAACTTTGGGCGACCACCAATGGTGACCACCCAAAAAAGAAGAGTACTATGTAGAAAGGTTTATTCAATGATCACGTCAAAGAGCACTTCTATATCAGTCTCACCACCCGCGTTGGTGATATCGCCATCACTCACGCCACTGGCTCCTTTATCGGGTTGATGGCGCAAGGTCACACTCAATATTTCAGAACCTGCTTCCCCAGTGACCAATTCAAAGGCCAATCCAACGGGAAACCCATTATTATCCTGATCTACGTATGCAAAAGATGAATTGCCGTTAGTACTGAAAAAGAACTGATGTTCTTCTGCCTCGTCAAATACCTCCGCTGTCAATTCCTCCGCCGGCGTTTCACTTTCATTGAATAATCTAATACTCCCGGAATATGTGGTATTCGCTAGTAATGTGTCTAAGGAGAGTATCGGCGCATTGCCCCCATCCCCATCGAGATCCTGATAGTTCAATACATGAACGACAGAACCCGCATCGAGATCTATTTGTAATGTGGTGATTAATTCTTCCTCGTGTGGATCCGTAGGGTCTACAGGTTGGCAAGAGAAAATGAGCAAGGCTGGGGTGAGAAATACGCTGATTTTAAAAATGTTCATCGCTGATGCTGTTAGTTAAGACAAATGTAGGACAAACACCTTTAAATGCAACACGGTTGCATTTAAAATGTTCGTAAGAGACTTTGATTTTGGTGTGTCAGTACTGTCCTAGCTAGTTATAAGAGTTACTATTCTGTCTTACAGATATTTATGAACGCTTCTTTAGAGGGATTTTTTTCGCTTCGCTCAAAAGATCCCGATGGGTACCGTTCCATAACCCATTGAAAACCAGGCCGCCTTTGGCGTCCTTTGTTTTTTTATGCCTTATCCCCTCACTGAAGCGAGCTTCGTTCGGGTTAAGGCATAAAAAAAACCAGCGTAAAACGCTGGTTTTCAATTGTTTTGGCGGAGAGAGGGGGATTCGAACCCCCGATAGAGTTGCCCCTATACCAGCTTTCCAGGCGGGCCCTTTCAACCACTCAGGCACCTCTCCAAA
>CAJXTR010000131.1 GCA_913060465.1 uncultured Cryomorphaceae bacterium
AATCTGCTCCAGCAAATACGGCGCTAATGCATTGGCAAAACTGGTGCGGTCGTAATAGTTAAAGTTGATCCAATTCCCGTTTTTGCGCATCACAAAGCCCAGAGGGCAGACGGAACCAATAAAGAATTGGTCATAGAACTTTTTCGGACCGCCGAAGGCATCAATGGCCTCATATACGAAGACCGAACTAGGCTCGTGGGTCGAGAAACTTTCGAATGGAATCCCGCATTCAATCAACCGTTTAGTGTCAGTAAAGGGTATGCCCGTGGCGCCAGCGCCGAGGCGACCTGGGTTGATTCCAAGGATGAGGTTACGCGGCTTCTCGTCGCTATAAAATTTGTGGTAAAACCCGCTTAGCGCCTGCTCTTGCTCAGGACTCGCCCCTTCAAAGGGGTTAAGTACATCTAGGTCCTCGTCGAGGTAAGAACGGTCGAACTCGAGTGCGTTATAGAAGGCCAGAATGCGATCGGCCTTGGTCATTTTTTGTTGAATTGGTTCATGGTGAGGCTCAATCCTGCCAAACCGAAACTCTGGCACGCTTTCACACAGTGTTCAATCAATGCCGGCAGGTCTTTCTGCTCCTCTGCTGTCCATTCACCCAATACATAATCTACTTGTCGGCCCTTGGAGAAATTGTCCCCGATGCCAAAGCGAAGGCGGGGATAATCTGCACGGCCCAATTTTGCTTGAATGTCCTTCAATCCATTGTGCCCAGCATCCGAGCCTTTGCCGCGAATGCGAATAGAACCATAGGGCAGGGCCAAATCATCGAGCACGACAAGGACATTCTCGATGGGAATCTTCTCTTCTTGCATCCAATAGCGGACGGCATTGCCGCTGAGGTTCATAAAAGTGGTGGGTTTGATCAATCGGAAAGACCTTCCTTTGATCTTGGCTTCTGCCACGAGCGCGTAGCGCCCAGGCTCAAAAACAACATTGGACGCCTTGGCAAAGGCGTCCAATGTTAAGAATCCAATATTGTGTCGGGTATTCTCATACTCGGCTCCGGGATTGCCCAAACCGACAATGAGGAACTTTTTCATACCCGATAAAGTACGAATTATTCCGCAGCAGCTTCAGCAGCAGGAGCTTCCGCAGCAGCTTCTTCCTCTTCATCATCATCATCAACGGCACCACGTGCTTTCTTGATAGTAACGATAACCGCTGTATCAGCGTTTAGGATTTCGTAACCTGCAGGTACTACATCACTTACACGAATAGACTTACCAATACGCAACTTGGTGATGTCCAAGTCAATGCTATCTGGCAATTCGTTTGGCAATGCACGTACGCTCAACGTACGAAGTACCATTTTCAACTTACCACCGTTCAATACACCACGAGCTTGTCCGTGAAGAACAACTGGAATGTCCATGGTAACTGGCTTGCCATCGATCAATTGAATGAAGTCGATGTGCATTAGAACGTCAGTTACAGGGTGGAATTGCATGTCTTGAATTACCGCCTCAACAGTTTGATCACCCACAGTGATCTTAGCAGTTTTCGCTTCTGGCGTGTATACCAACGATTTGAACGCTAGTACTGGTGCAGAAAAGTGGATAGGTGTTTCACCACCGTAAATCACACAAGGTACGTTACCTGCTTTGCGCTCTGCTTGGGCGAACTTAGAACCTAGCTCGGTTCTTAGGGTTCCTTGAATTTCAACAGACTTCATCTGATCTAGTTTATTGAAGTATTACATTATAAAGTGTCCTGAGATGCTTTGGTGGTGATGTACATTTTTCATCACCTCTGCGAACATTTCAGCAACGGAGATCACGCGGATCTTTGGGTTCTCATTTGTTTGTGGAATGGTATCAGTGATGACCAATTCCTCTAAGGCGCTTCCGCCGATTCTTTCATATGCCGGACCACTCAATACGCCATGAGTACAGTAGGCACGAACCGATTTAGCTCCTTTTTCTTTCAGCATTTCAGCTGCTTTTACAAGCGTACCGCCGGTATCAACCATGTCGTCAACTAGAATAACATTCATGCCTTCGACATCACCGATCACGGTCATTTTATCAATCTGGTTAGCTTTCTTGCGCTGCTTGTAACAAATCACAACTTCAGCACCAAGCTTAGATCCGTACGCATGTGCACGTTTCGCGCCACCCATATCAGGAGAAGCGATACACAAGTTTTCCAACTTCATAGCTTCAATATCCTTGATGAATAGCGCTGAGCTGAATAAGTGATCTACCGGTACTTCGAAGAATCCTTGAATCTGGTCCGCATGAAGGTCCATTGTCATCACACGAGTGGCACCAGCAGCCATCAACAGGTTTGCAGCCAACTTAGCACCTATTGGAACGCGTGGTTTGTCCTTGCGATCTTGACGTGCCAAGCCGAAGTAAGGAATAACTGCAGTGATGTGTTTTGCCGAAGCACGCTTCGCAGCATCACACAACATCAAAAGCTCCATCAAGTTGTCTGCAGGTGGGTTTGTACTTTGAATCAAGAAAACTCGGTTACCACGAACTGTTTCCTCAAAAGAAGGCACAAATTCACCATCACTAAAGTCAGTGATAATCACATTTCCCATAGGAATTCCGTAACTCGCTGCAATTTTTTCAGCAAGCTCCATCGTGTGACGTCCAGCAAATATTTTAGCTTCAGGTAGCATCTGTACTGTGTATCAGTGTTATTAACGCGTTCTACGCACCTCCGAAGAGGGGTGCAAATGTAATTAAAAGAACAGAAAAACATTGCCTTTTCGGGAGTTGATTAAAAAACTTTCAGGAAAAGTTAGGAGAAATAGAAAACGCCACTATTTTTGCCGTCCTATTCGCACGATGCCTGAGTGGCGGAATTGGTAGACGCGCTGGATTCAAAATCCAGTTCTGGCAACAGAGTGGGGGTTCGATTCCCCCCTCAGGTACGAAGTTTCGAGCAGCGAAAGCTGCCGAAAAAAGCAAAGAAAACCCACCTCGAGTTCACTCGAAGGTGGGTTTTCTGCTTTT
>CAJXTR010000132.1 GCA_913060465.1 uncultured Cryomorphaceae bacterium
TGTATCGGGAAGTAAAAAACCCTTCCAAGCCAAGCCTGAAAGGGTTTCAACACAGTTAGTTTGAATTAATCAAACAGTCGCTTCTTCGAGGAAGCATTCCATCCCATTGACAAGCCAAATCTGAATGAAGATCCGTCTTTTGGCGGAATGAAATATGCGTTGATTGGGAAGTTCATCTCCCCACTTTTTACTGTTTTACCTACTGAGAATACGAGTGCAGTACTTACTCCATACACGCCACGAGAATCTAGTTTTCCTTCTAGAGTTTTGGTGATATCCAGTGTTGGCCCAAAAGCAAACTCCCATCCTGAGTTATTGTTTCGCAAACCATTGAGCAATGTAACATTCGGTACAAATCGGTTCGACTCAAGTCCGCTAATCAATGGGATAAACTCTGCAAGTGCTTGCCAATTCCCCGTAGTGATATATGCTTTTTCGAATTGGTAACCGAACTGAGACATGATTGGGATTTGTTGATCAAAGCCACCTTGTGCTCTTGGTTTTGCAAGAATGTCAGCATTTTCACCAGTAACAAATCCAAATCCCATACGCGGACCTTCTGCCACAAGCGTTCTGTCAAAAGGATTGTTTAAAATATTCTCATAATCGTTTGCAACGGTCACTCGGCGTACTAACTCCGGATCATTTTCTAAGCCCATCATATCCTTTAGGGTGAGCTCAGCCATTAACAAATCGTTTTTAGGTACATCTACATAGTTTCTGTTCGCGCTGTTCACAAAGGATCCTTCATTTACATCAAACAGGCGGACGGTCGTACTTACTTTTTCTCCTAGAAGGTTCATGGACCCAGTTAAGATGTAGTCCACCTCAAGTTTTTCTCCTAATTCCTTCAAACAGATACGCGAGAAACAACCGGTAAAATCAATGCCATCGCGTTCTGAGATGTATTCAACGTCGTAATTATCAATGACCTCATAGTTTTCCATATTGATCATTTCTAAGGTCAACTTTTGAATGATCTGGTAACGTTCTACTTCATTGTAGCCGCGCGTATCAAAATCTAGCACGGCTACTGAAGGTGTTTTTTGAGCGAATACTGCAGTAACCATTACTGCCAATACCAAGGTTAATTTGAATTTCATAACTAATTGTGTTTTGATTTGATGGCAAGATGGGAAGTGTCAAAGGAGCTTGCATTTCAGAAAAATCTCTTAATATGTCGGTTTTCATCCATAAAAACACAACAAAACCTGTGTATTCGACACTATTGTTTCATTAATGACACATATTTTTCTGTTTTCGTTGAATCGACACGAACAATACCTTTGCCCGACATCTTAGAAAGCATGAAAAAAGACCTCCTTATCCCTGAAGTAAAGAATGTATTCATCGCAGCGATGGAGACCGAAGAATTGGACGGTGCTAAAAACTGGTGGATTTACCTGATCAATGCAACTTCAGCTCCTTTGGAGAACATCTTGGTCAACTCCCGTGGATACAGTGATCTAGAGACCAAGGGCGGCGTTCAAACGGCTAGTATGCGTAAAGCCATCAAGGTCCTTCCGTCACAATCGGCAGCTAAACTGGAGCCTATCATGCCCGAAGTATTCGAGCTGTTTAACGAATATTGGGTGAGCTTTTTTGAAGATGGACAAATGAAGGATCGCAAGTATATTTTTGGTCCTCACACAATCGATGCTAACTTCTGCGAATCTTTACCAATCCTACAAAAGCAAGGAGTGCTAGTACGCTAAATCAAAGCGTTTCTGAAGTGCCTTCTCGCTTGCGAACCCCGTGCCATACAATCCAGGCAAAGCTCGCATTTACTAGGTAGAAACAGTACTTCGCTACAAAGGCTATGTTACCAAAAAGGATGTTCTGGTAGAGCTTGAGAATATTGTAAACCTGCCAACTCGCCCAAGAATCTGCATACATGCGGGGCGTATTAAGAATGCCACTGTAGGTAATACCCGTGATGACAGCAGTTACTGCAAACTTTGAGGTATTCTCTCCTAAAGGCTCGGATAAAAAGTCGGTAAATCCAATATAGTTTAAGGCTGTACCCAGCACAAATGCAATAGCAATGTTGATGAAATAGATCGTATCAATCTTGCGCGGCACACGATCCTTTCTCCGTTTCCAGTACCAGTACGAGATTCCTGCACCAGCAAATGATACTGGATAGGTCAAGAAGGCGGCCTCATTACCGAGGAAATAATCCACAAATGCTGAATTCACTGAGGTAACTAATCCGATAAGGTTGCCAATATTGTTACGCTTTGTAACCAATCGAGTGACCATCATCGATCCAGCAGCACCAACGGTTGAGAAAACCCCGATAGGTAGACCGGCACGCACTGTCTTATGGAATCCTAGCGCAACGGAAACCCCAATAACCAAGGCTACTCCGAGCAAATCCATCCATTTACTCTCGGTAACGCGTTGCAGTTTAGATGTCGAATTCATAGTTCGTTATCGAATGGCTAATGTACTATGTTTTTCTATTCGGGGCCAATTGAAAAAGCCGCCCATCGGGCGGCTTTCACCTAGCGCTGTAAAATTATTTTTTTCGGTGCCTGTTGCCATCCGGACCGCAGTAAATACATACCACTTGACAGACCCTCGGGAAGTTCGACCTTTGAACTCTCTATTGCAATTTTCGCAACCGTATTCCCTGCGATATCTGTGATAATCAAGGTCTCTCCTACTAAATCAATTGGTACATAAATAACACCTGCCGTAGGATTTGGATAAATAGGATTCAACTCATTACTCTCATCAATTCCAATGGTAGTTACAGAGATGCAATCACTCCATTCCGTGCAGTTCCCCTGAGTTACTTGAACCGCATAATCACCATTCGCCGTAGCCACATAACTTCCGTTCGTTGCACCTGGAAGGGCCGAACTATCTGCACAATTTACCCACTGGAAGGTAGCATTAGTTGCCAATGCAGAGAGCACAATACCGTTCACCGAAGTCCGAGTATCAACGGTATCAAT
>CAJXTR010000133.1 GCA_913060465.1 uncultured Cryomorphaceae bacterium
TTACATCTTGGGCCGATTCCGCAAGTGGCAGTTCTCTTTGGGTGCTGTAGTTGCCCTGGTACACGACGTATTGTTCGTGTTGGGTCTCTTCTCTATTTTGGATGGTGTATTGCCTTTCCAATTGGAGGTTGATCAAGCCTTTATCGCGGCAATCTTGACGGTAATTGGTTATTCGCTGAATGATACCGTAGTTGTATTTGACCGTATCCGTGAAAACATGGGATCACGCAAAGGCAACTTCTTAGAAGGAGTGAACAAGTCATTGAACCAGACGTTGAGCCGTACGTTCAACACCTCTTTGACGACGTTCTTTGTACTTCTTGTAATCTTCTTGTTCGGTGGTGAAGTAATCCGCGGATTCATGTTTGCATTGCTATTGGGTGTGCTTGTAGGTACTTACAGCTCACTCTTCATCGCTACCCCAGTGATGTTTGATGCTTCGAAGAAAGAGGATAAGTAAGAGCGAAAAAATTTGAAAGTCCAAAGCCCCGCTGCGTGAGCAGCGGGGCTTTTTTAATGTACTTTTGTTTCATGGTTGTAACCTTCCTTTTGTTCAATATCAGCGGCGGCGAGTTCATAATAATCGCGTTGATATTTCTGTTGCTTTTTGGACCCAATCAAATCCCTACTATGGCCCGCTCCGCTGCTAAGATTATCAAGCAAGTGAGAAATGCAACGAACGATATCAAGCGCGAAATTTTAGACGGTGCCGACGATCAGGGCTTTACTGAGGTTAAGAAAACGGTGCAAGAAGGAAGAGATGCCTTCAAAGAAGTGACCGATACGATAAAACGAGGTACGAAGTTGTGATCGTATTGTGGCTCATCTTAGGATTTGCGCTCCTTTTAATAGGTGGAGAGCTCCTGGTAAAGGGTAGCGTAGGTTTAGCTTTAAAATTCCAGGTAAGTAAGGTCGTCATAGGTTTGACCCTAGTTGCATTTGCAACCAGCGCACCGGAACTCATAGTAAGCATTGTTGCAGCCCTTCAGAACAAGAGTGATATCGCCCTCGGAAATGTCATTGGGTCGAACATTGCTAACATTGGGCTTATTCTAGGTCTAACAGCGCTCATTTTTAAAATGTCAGCAGTCCGATTAACCTATCAAAAGGACTGGTTGTTTTTACTCTTGGCAAATGCTTTGTTGGGGCTTTTCTTATTTCTAGGGCAAATCAATACGTTCGGTGGGCTTTTGTTTATCACGCTGCTCGTGGGATACAATGTTGTGAAAATCCGTGGAGCAAGACGCGATCGTCATCTTCACGTTGGTGAGGACCTTGATGCAGCTCCGACACCGCTTTGGCAAGGAATACTTTATATCATAGTAGGTGCGGTTGCATTACGCCTTGGAGCACTTTGGTTTGTTAGTGGTATCGTAGATGCTGCAGCATTTCTTGGTCTGAGTGAACGATTCGTCTCTGTAACGCTAGTTGCATTTGGGACGAGTGTTCCTGAGTTGGCTGCGAGTTTGGCTGCGGCACGCAAAGGTGAATCGGACATTGCCATTGGAAACATTATAGGTTCCAACATCTTTAATATTCTCAGCGTGCTTGGGTTCACAGCAATCATTCACCCCATAGAATTAAATGATCCAGCGCTATTTAACTATGATTTCTGGGTAAGTGTCGCGCTCTCTTTGATGCTCATCCCCTTGATGGTCGTATTTACAAGGGACCGATTAGACCGAATCGAGGGGGTTCTACTCCTCGCTGTTTACGCAATGTTTATCTACACCCTTGTTGTTTAAGGGGTGATATTCACAAATAGTTGATAATTACCGCTTGCACCCCTAAAAATTTAGGGGTACTTTTGTGTCATTAAAATATTTGACACATGCCAACGGTTAGATTTCTAGCATTAGAAGAAACAATGGGGCGTAAGCCTAAGAACTTCGAAGCACCTGGAACTCGCGTTTCAGAATACTTCGGTGAACGCGTATTCAACAGAAAAGCAATGCGCGAGTACATGACCTCAGAAGCCTATAAGGCTGTTATTGATGCAATGGACAACGGTACCAAGATTAGTCGTTCGATCGCGGATCAGGTTGCGTCTGGAATGAAAGCTTGGGCATTGAACCTAGGGGCTACACACTACACGCACTGGTTCCAGCCGCTGACCGGTACTACAGCTGAAAAGCACGATTCATTCTTTGAGCCGACTGGTAACGGTGAAGCAATTGAGAAATTTTCAGGAGGCATGTTGGTTCAGCAAGAGCCGGATGCATCATCATTCCCGAATGGAGGTATCCGCAATACTTTCGAAGCTCGTGGTTATACGGCTTGGGATCCGACATCACCAGCCTTTGTTTTCGGAAACACTCTTTGTATCCCTACGGTCTTCGTCTCTTACACTGGTGAGGCTCTAGATTACAAGACGCCACTCTTGCGTGCCTTGCAATCAGTGGATACTGCTGCAACAGCGGTATGTAAGTACTTCGATAAAAACGTAACCAAAGTAAACGCAACCTTAGGTTGGGAGCAAGAGTACTTCTTGGTAGACGAAGCATACTTTGCTTCACGTCCAGATTTACAATTGGCAGGTCGTGCCCTAGTGGGACATGCACCAGCGAAAGGCCAGCAGTTGGACGATCACTACTTCGGTTCTATTCCAGAGCGCGCAATCGAATTCATGAAAGAATTGGAATATGAAAGCCGCATCTTGGGTATTCCAGTAAAAACGCGTCACAATGAGGTGGCACCAGCACAGTATGAATTTGCTCCGGTATTTGAAGAGGCAAACGTTGCAGTTGACCATAACTCATTGTTCATGGACCTCATGGAGAAAGTGGCGCGTCGTCACAATTTCCGTGTATTGTTGCACGAAAAGCCTTTTGCAAACATCAACGGTTCAGGTAAGCATAATAACTGGTCGTTGGCGACTAACACTGGAGTGAACCTTTTGGCTCCTGGATCTACTCCAATGAGCAACTTGATGTTCTTGACGT
>CAJXTR010000134.1 GCA_913060465.1 uncultured Cryomorphaceae bacterium
TACCCAGCTAAAGACTTTCTTCGTTCTTTTAGTCTAGGAAAGTAACTGTAAACCATTTCTAGATTACTTTCGATGGCAGCGCGTCCATCTGTTCGCGTGTATGCTCCCGTCATTAAATTTTCTTCAACGGTAAGGTGTTCGAAGCAATGACGTCCTTCCATAACTTGAACAACCCCTCGCCGCACCATTTCAGCAGGGTCCGTTTGGTCGACCCGTTCGCCGCGATAAGACACCATTCCTTTGGTCACTTCACCGCGTTCAGATTGGAGTAAATTGGAAATAGATTTGAGCGTCGTAGACTTACCAGCGCCGTTTCCACCCAAAAGCGCAGTTATACCACCTTTGGGTACGCGCAATGATACGCCCTTAAGAACCAAAATAACGTGGTTATAGATCACCTCAATATTGTTCACTTCGAGCAGTGTTTCTTGGTCTTGTGATACGTCCAGCATCGGGTTTCTTTCCAATTCGAAAAAAGGTTAAGGGTTGGCCCCCGCGCAGTGGCGGAGGCCAAATTCACATTAGTTACAGTTCGGTGTAATGTTGTTTTCTGCAGCGTACGCAGCACTGTCTTCAGCAATCAACTTCGCTACAACGCTTTGGTCTGATTGCTTGTAATCAGAAATCATGTTCCATGAACCAGCATTTGCATCCCACTGTGCCACAGCCACTAGACCGTCACCACCATGGTTCTGACATGTAACTTTAAAGCTCGGTCCAAAATTAGGTAATCCTAAATCAACCATTTTAGCTTCAGTCATTTCAAAAGCTTCCATCGCTTTGATCATATCACCCTGCGAAACATCAGAATTACCTGTCATTTTCTGAGCTGTGCGAGCAGCTTCTGAATGCAACATAGCCATGTACATACCACGATTATAGAGTACAGTGCCAATTTGATCTCCAGCGCCGGCAGCTTTTCCTGCATCTACCACATACTTTTTGATATCATCTAGAACTGGGAATTCATTTCCGACACCATGGAAAGAAAGTGCTTTATAGCCGTTAGCTTTTGGTCCTGCTGGCAATACATCGTTTTCAGAACCTGACCACCATATTCCAATGAAGTTTTCCATTGGGAAACGGATGTTTACAGCTTCTTGTATCGCAACTTGGTTCATCACACCCCAACCCCACATTAGGACGTAATCAGGACGATCACGGCGAATTTGTAACCACTGCGATTTTTGCTCCTGACCTGGGTGGTCAACCGGGAGCAACGACAATTCATATCCGTGCTTCTCTGCAAGAACTTCAAGCGTACGAATAGGCTCTTTACCATAGGCTGAGTTGTGGTAAACGAGGGCAACTTTTTTGCCTTGAATGTTTCCACCATTAATATCTAACAGGTGATTGATTGCACCTGACGCCCCATCCCAGTAGTTCGCAGGATAGTTGAAAACATTCCGGAAAACTTCTCCATTTTTAGCGGATGTACGACCGTAACCACCGGTATGCAAAGCAATACCATCAGCTGCAGTTTTTGGGATGAGCTGATAGGTCATACCTGTTGAATACGGTTCATAAACAAGAACGCCTTCGCCTTTGGTGGCTTCGTAGCATTCAACACCTTTCTCAGTGTTGTAACCGGTCTCACATTCGATGACACGTGTTTTGACGCCACCAATGCCACCATCTCTCTCGTTGAGCAGCGTCATATAGTCCGCGTAACCGTCGGCTAGTGGAATACCATTAGCAGCGTATGGCCCCGTGCGATAACTGAGAGACGAAAATGTTAATTCTGCGAATGCAGGTGCCGCTGCAACAATGCCAGCTAGCAAGGAAGTTAGAAGTTTAGTTTTCATCGGTTCGGTCCTCCCATGATTATCCGATGGTTGATTTTGTCAGAGTTTATCTCTGATCACGATACTATGGCCCTAATGTGGGAAGGGCCAAAGCCTTAGTTTTTCTTTTGTAACGCGCCAAAGTTGCGCGAGTCCATGAGGTTCAGCAATCAAAAACAAAACGATTAAGCCCCCAACAATCATGAACTCCATATGTGCTGCCAAGTCTGTGGGCCAACCGAGACCACCAACCAGCGCATTTTTCAAGAATACTGGTAACAATACCAAGAAAGCGGCGCCCGCAAAACTGCCAAAGATTGAGCCCAAACCCCCAATGATGATCATGAATAATACCAGGAACGATTTCTGTATGCCAAATACTTCTCCGACCTCCACTGCGCCAAGGTAAACGGCAAAGAACAGTGCACCCGACACACCAACAAAGAAGGATGAAATCGCAAATGCGCTTAGTTTCGCACCCAGCGGGTTTACCCCGATAATTTCGGCTGCGATATCCATATCGCGAATAGCCATCCATTTACGACCAAGTGAGCCTCTAGTGAGGTTACGTGCGATGATCGCAGACAGAGTTACGAATACCAAGCAGACCAAATATGCGGCCCATGCTTCGGTCTCAGGGCCCGTTATCACCTCGCCCAAGAAAGTGCGCTCTGGAGCAGAAATCTGACCCGATGCGGAATAGTTGTAGAACCATGGCACACGGTTAAACATCCAAACCAAAAAGAACTGCGCGGCAAGCGTTGCAACCGCAAGATAAAACCCCTTAATCCGCAGGGAAGGCAGGCCAAACAAAACACCCACACCGGCCGTGACGACACCCGCCAAAACGATGTGGATCAGCACGTTTACTTCGGGGAACATGGTCATTAATTTATAGACCGCATAAGCCCCGACAGCCATAAATCCACCTGTACCAAGAGATACCTGACCACAATAACCTGTCAAAATATTCAATCCAAGCGCTGCGATGGCGTAGATCAAGAACGGCAGGAAAACTGCATTCACCCAATAGTCATTGATCATGAAAGGGATGATAGCAAATGCAACAAACAACACGAAGTAGTACCTATAACGATCAAATTTGATCGGGAAGGTTTGGTTGTCATCTTGATAGGAGGTTTTGAAAT
>CAJXTR010000135.1 GCA_913060465.1 uncultured Cryomorphaceae bacterium
CCGTTTTTATATCCTAGGAAGAGCAAAAGCGCCTATGGCGCGATGGCCCAGCTGTTCCATCATTTGATCTTGGACCATTACCATATAGGCAAGGCATTGCTGAAGCGCCAGATTAAGGGCGTTGAAAATCCAGTGAACGAACAAGGCACCAGTGCGGTGCTCGTGACCGGGTTGGCTCGGGCGGGCACAACCGCTTTGACCAGAACCCTGACCGAGCGTGGTCCATTCAGTTCCCTTAATTACAGCAACATGCCTGTATTGATGGCACCGCGTTTATGGGCCAAGTTTTACAAGCCCAGCAAGAAAGAAACCCAAGAGCGTGCCCATGGTGACGGCATCAAGGTAGGTTTGGCCAGTGTTGAAGCCCTCGAGGAATATTTCTTCAAAGCCATTACCGCAGACCGCTACATCACCGAAAAGGGATTGGTCGCTCATGAATTAAGTGCAGAGGAGAATGATTTGTACCGCAGGTATTTTAAAAGTCTGTGCGGTCCAGATCATGTCTATCTAGCGAAGAATAATAATGCCTTGTTGAGGCTGCCTTCTTTGTTGAAGCAAAATCCCGATATGAAGGTTTTTGTCATGATTCGCGAGCCGTTGCAGCACGCGTACAGCTTGATGAAGCAACACCAGAAGTTCACTAAGGAGCAGCAGGAGGATCCGTTCATTTTGGACTATATGAATTGGTTGGGGCATCATGAGTTTGGCCTGGGTCAAAAGCCCTTTGTTTTTGACGGGCACTCCTTGGAAGAACAGGATCGAAACGCACTGAATTACTGGCTCGAGCGTTGGATACAGTACTACACTGAACTACAAAAAATTGAGGGCGTGGAAGTCATCGCTTATGAATCCTTCTTAGCCGCACCGGACAAGGTGGTTGAACGTATTGCCAAAGTCAGCGGGCTGTCGCTGAATGCTTCGGGCGTGGAGCGCTTTGAAAAATTGGACACTAAGGTGCCGGAACATAGTGATGCGTTAGCCGCGCAAGCTTCGAAACTCTACATGACGCTTGTGGGTAAATAAGCCTTAGCTACTTTGACGGATTTTGCTAACTTCAAGCCACCAACACAAACTTGACCATGGACATCGACCATATCTTAAAAACCATCGCCCCAGAACTAAGCGCCGAACTGCGCCAACACTTGATAGAAGTGGGGGAAGTGGAGCATTACGAAAAGGGAGGATTGATTCTGGATTACGGGATTGAAGCCTGTTTCTTGCCTATCATATTGCAAGGAAACGCACGCGTAGTCCGCGGAGATGAAGACGATCCATCGAAAGAACTGCTATTGTATTTCTTGACGCCCGGGGAAATCTGTCCATGTGCGGCATTCTCTACCCTACCGAACGGTGAAATGCCTATCACGGTGGAAGCGGAGACGCCTGCGGTGATTTTAAACGTGCCCATCGGCGAGTTGAACACCATGGCTACGCAATTTCCAGATTGGCGTATGTATGAATTGGCCAATTTCCGCAAGCGCTTCGAAGAGCTGCTTAGTCTCGTGGACAACGCGATCTTTAAGCAACTCGGAGCCCGTTTGCGCGCCTATATCGAAATGCGCTGTCGTGTGAGTGGACGCAAAGGCGTAGCGCTATCAAAGGTCAAAATGGCTTCTGAGCTTGGCACCTCTCGAGAAGTGGTGAGCCGATTGCTCAAGTCCCTCGAACACGAGGGTGTTATTACGCAAGATAAAGAGGGCGTTCACCTCGTATACTGATAAAAAAACCCGGCCTGCGGCCGGGTTTTTTGTTTGCTTTAATTCAGGATCAATCGGTCCGTGTAATGGCGATCCGCGGTAGACACATGCAAGATGTACATGCCTTTCGGCAGTGAGGAGAAGTCCATCGTTTCCACCATTGGGCCTTCACTCTCAACCGTGCCTTTGGCGGCCGTTCTTCCGCTTAAATCAACTAAGCTCCACGCCACCTCTGTACCTTCTGCAAAATCCAATAGCAGGTCGACTACCCCGTTGCTTGGATTCGGGAAGGCCATGAACGGCTTCACTTCCGCCAAGACCTCTTCTGGGAGGTCCATAAAGGCGGCATCGCCCAACTTCACGTCTGTATAGATGTGCCATTCGCCTGGACCAAAAGACATCGGTGCCGTAGCATTGGTTACCGTAATACTATCGCCTGTAAAATAGTCGTACCAAGTTCCTGTATGCTGGAAGTTCGGATATACGTCTTTTTGCGTCACCCCAAAGTTCCCTACTACGGTCACGTCCATGTTGTTCCCGTTCAAGTTGATTCGTTTAGACGAACCGTTCAAAGCGTAGGTAAAGTTTGACGTGTTAAAGACATCATACTTCTTACGCATGTCCATCATCGAGGCCATGTAGAAATAGATCTTCTGGCGGTATTGGTTGTCGTAGTAGTTCCAGAGAATAGGTTTCTCACACACACGACATGGGTTGTCGATGGAAATATCGTAGCCCAATTCCTCGAACATATAAATCATCTTCGGCCCAGGAATGGTGTAGAAGAACGCACTTGCTTGAATGATGCGGTCCGCACGTGTAGCCAAGGTCTTGGTATCGTACCCGCCGCTCGAGTTCCCGTAGGTTTTAATCTTGTACGAAGCGCGCTCCTCATCGTGGCTTTCCATGTAGCTGATCAGGTGCTTGTCGGTCCATCCACGCTCCTTATAGATACCCCACTTGAAGTCGCTATCTGGAGTATAGCCCATAGCCGCTTCATAGTACTGGTGCGTGGCATTTCCCCACAGCATCATACCGTAGTCGCTGAGTTCTTTCTCCTCTTGGTTGGGTCCCCAGTGCTCAAGAATGACGTAGAAATCTGAATCTGCGTTCCAACACACGTCTGCCATCCGCTTCAACGCAGCGATACGAGGGGCTTGGTAGTTGTCCGCATTCGAGCTGTTGGTGAAGCCTTTGGTAAAGTCAAATCTGATCCCATCAATCTTGAA
>CAJXTR010000136.1 GCA_913060465.1 uncultured Cryomorphaceae bacterium
TCGTACCTCAGTTCAAAGGCAACTTCATTTTGCCTGAGATGCGTTGGAATTTCTTCAATACGAAGACAGAGAAATACGAAGAGATTGTACTCGCGGAAGAAAACTTAGTCGTCCTAAGTGGTCCCGAAGCGCCTGCTAGTACACCGAATGCAGATGGGGTAACCGCACAAAAACGAGAGGTTAAGGATATTGACTCTGACATAAGGTACCTGCAAACCACTGAAGATTCTAGTACGAATGGTGGTCTGCTCTGGAAGCTTGTCGCACTTTTCGGTATTGCAACACTCTTACTTTGGGCCCTCCAAGGCATTAAAATAGGCGGTAAAGCACCTTCAGTTCAAGCAACGATGGCCAAGGAGAAAAAGCTTGTATTGGCGGCCTTTGAAAAAGGAGATCAAGACCGGTTCGGGGTGATGCTCAACACGCTAGAGAATAGACTCATTGCTCGGGGAATGGCGAAGGAGGGGCTACAAAAATCGGCCCTTGTTGAGGTTTTTGGTCCGGAAAATGGCGAGCGACTCCATCGACTTATGGAGCTGTGCCAAATGGCGCAATATGCCCCAGGTGCCGTTGGGGATGATGCTCAGGTATTACATGAATTTAAAGCGATTTGGGAATGGATATAACAACACGACTCGATAGTGCCCAGGCCCTCTACGATACCGGGAAATATTCCGAAGCTATCGAATTACTTACTATAGGTCGCTTTGACCTTCATCCTGTGGCCGCGTATAACATTGGAAACTGCTATACCCGATTGGGAGAACTGGGAGAAGCACGCCTATTTTTTGAGCGAGCACTAGTGTTGAACCCAAACAACGCGGACGCCCGACATAACCTCGACTGGGTTCAACTTCGTTTGTCCGATGCTATTGCTGACCCTACTCAAAGCTTGGACCAATGGTTTAGCTTACAACTTCGCGGCTTTATGCTTAGTGAAGGTTGGTTGATCGCGGCACTCTTATTCCTTGTCGCGAGTACAATGCTATTGGCTTTACGCAAATGGAAATATCCTATGATGAATTGGCGTTGGCCATTTACATCTACAGTATTGGGAATAGCCTTCATAGGACTGGCTTGGTGGAGTGCACCAAAAAGCAATCTATGCATCGCTACGGCACCAAGCACTTACGGATACAGTGAACCTTACGGTCAAGGGAAAAGAATATTGTTGCTCAGTGAGGGGAGCGCCGCCCAACTGCGCAAGAGCAGCGAAGGGTGGTTCTTTCTTGAGTTAGGGGATGGTCGCTTAGCTTGGTTTGATGCCGCGCAATGGGGCCGCGTCCTTCCTACTGAGACTACATTCTAGATCAACTTTGGCATCCAGCTTTTCATGGGTGCTGTTATGCCCATGGCACGCATATATGAATGCGGAAAAGCACGAACGGCATGTTTAGCTTCCGACCATCTTGGATGGTTCTTCTTTCCAGAAGCGTAAATCGCGAAGAGCTTTCGAACGTTCTGCGTAAGCGCTGTGAACTCTTCCGCCTTCAATGCCGCACATCCGCGAATACCGTTCCAGGCATTCATGGCTTTCGCTTCTTCCAAAGTGATGTTTTGATCCATGGGACCTTTCCAAAAAGGAAATGAAAAAGGATAGCCCCGGATAATGTTGTTGATCAATTTTTCTTCCATGATCGTCCTAGGTTTTTGGTTGGTGCTATGAAGTTACACCAAAAAACCAAAGCGAGCACTGTAAGATTTAGCTATAATTGCTAAATAACGATACTTTAAAGGTAATTTATAGGTTATTCCATGTGGTTAAACCCTTGAGCCTTGAGCTCAATGACCTTTTCATCGCGCGTAATGAGATTGGCTCCGGAACCCTCCTTAACGTAGCCTATGACCGTCAAGTTTGGATTGGCCTTGATCTTATCGTGGTCGCCTATGGGAATAGTAAAGAGCAATTCGTAATCCTCTCCCCCATTCATCGCTACTGTGGTCGTACTCAAGTTGAACTCTTCACACAGTGTGTAAATGGAAGGATCAATCGGAATCTTATTCTCGTACACATTCACTTGAACATTCGAGTTATTGGCCAAGTGCATCAATTCCGAACTCAATCCATCAGATATATCAATCATTGAAGTAGGCACAACCTCAAGGGCTGCAAGCAACTCTACAATGTCTTTGCGTGCCTCTGGTTTGAGTTGACGCTCAAGGATGTATTCATGGCCGTGCAATTCAGGTTGCATATCTGGGTTTTCCAAGTATACTTGTTTCTCGCGCTCCAATACCTGCAACCCCATATAGGCTCCTCCAAGATCTCCAGAAACAACTATTAAATCGTTATCTCCAGCACCCGAACGCTTAGCGGCTTTGGTCTTTTCTACTCGGCCTATCGCGGTGATGGAGATCATCAAGCCCGAGCGTGAAGATGTGGTATCGCCACCTACGAGATCCACATTGTATTTCTCACAGGCCAAATGGATGCCTGCGTAGATTTCTTCAAGCGCTTCCACGGGGAATCGGTTCGAAACCGCAATGCCCACTGTAATGTGCTCTGCAACGCCGTTCATTGCGTAGATATCACTCAAGTTAACCACTACACTCTTGTAGCCTAAATGCTTCAATGGCATATAGCTTAAGTCAAAGTGAACACCCTCCACTAACAGGTCGGTACTCACGGCCTGATAGTGATCGCCCATATCAATGAGTGCAGCATCATCACCTATGCCTAAGGCCGTGTTGGCGAGTTTAACTTTAGCATTTGCTGTTAGGTGGTCTATGAGGCCAAACTCTCCCAAAGAGGAGATTGGCGTGCGTTGTGGATTTTTCGATTCGAACATAGAGCAAAGTTATTGCGTTAGGCATTGCAAAGGGACGAAAAAACTCCCGTTTTCCTTAACTTTGTCGCGCGTGTTTAGAATGCGTCTAAATAATATGATCACAGTTTCAG
>CAJXTR010000137.1 GCA_913060465.1 uncultured Cryomorphaceae bacterium
CCAGGTACCTCTGAATGGTCCCTAGCCAACCACCGCGTTCCTCCAGGTCACCCAGAAGGCTATCTTGAGGCTTTTGCCAACCTCTACAAAAACTTTGCAGCCCACGTTCGTGCCCATGAAGCCGGACAGGCGCAAAACCCACATTTAGATTACCCCGGCATTGAAGACGGCGTGCGCGGCATGAAATTCATCGAAGCGATCGTCACTAACAACGCTGGAAACGACAAATACACAGCCCTATGAAAACGCTGAAAGGACCTGCCATTTTTGTGGCCCAATTCGCCGACGATGTCGCCCCATTCAACTCGTGGTCGACCATCTGTAAATGGGCCGCCGACCTAGGCTATAAAGGCATTCAAATCCCTTCTTGGGATGGCCGATTCATCGATCTCGAAAAGGTCGCAAACAGCCAAGATGCCGCCGACGAACTGGGTGGCATTGCTGCGGAGCACGGAATACAGATCACCGAACTCAGTACCCACCTCCAAGGACAATTGGTCGCAGTGCATCCAGCTTTTGACGCACAGTTCGACGCCTTCGCTCCGGCTGAAGTGCACGGAAATTCCAAGGCCCGCACCGCATGGGCCGTGAACCAAGTAAAACTCGCCGGTACCGCCTCACAGCGCCTCGGCCTCACCGCACACCCAACCTTCTCAGGCGCCCTCGCCTGGCCGTATTTCTACCCTTGGCCGCAACGTCCGGCCGGATTGGTGGAGGAGGCCTTTGAAGAATTGGGCCGTAGATGGATGCCCATCCTCAACCACTTCGACGAATGTGGCGTCGACCTCGCCTATGAAATCCACCCGGGAGAAGACCTCCACGACGGAGCCACCTTCGAGCGATTCCTCGACGAAGTAGGCGGCCACAAACGTGCCAACATGCTCTACGACCCGTCACACCTTGTCCTCCAAGGGATGGACTACCTCGGCTACATCGACCTCTACCACGAGCGCATCAAAGCCTTCCACGTGAAGGATGCAGAATTTAACCCGGATGCCCGCACAGGAGCCTACGGTGGCTACCTGCCTTGGGTAGAACGCGCGGGCCGATTCCGCTCTGTCGGCGACGGTGAAATTAACTTCCCGGCCATCTTCGCAAAACTTGCCCAATACGGCTACGACGGTTGGGCCGTGCTCGAATGGGAATGCTGCCTTAAAGACAGCGCTGCCGGTGCCCGTGAAGGGGCAGAACGCATTGCCGATTGGATCATCCCAGTCGCCTCTCGCGCCTTCGACGACTTTGCCGCCACCGGGGTGGATAAAGCTGCGAACCGTAAAGCATTGGGACTTGAGTAAGACTATTCTTATAACAGGAGCGACTGGAATGGTTGGCTCGCACGCATTGAATTTAGCCTTGGCCAATGACGCTATTGATAGAATCGTAGTCTACGGCCGACGTTCCTGCGGGCGTTCTGATAAGAAAATAGTCGAAGTTCTCTCTGACGATTTTCTACAATTCCCCGAAGAGTTGAAGAGCTTGCTACCATCTGTAGATCATATTCTCTTTTGCTTGGGCGTTTATACAGGAGCGGTTAAGCGTGAGCCTTTTCGACAGATAACCGTAGACATGCCCGTAGCGCTTGCAAATCTTCACCATGAAGCAAATCCACAGGGTAAATATTCTCTGCTTTCCGGGCAAGGAGCAGATCGTACGGAAAGCTCAAGAATGATGTTTGCTACAGATAAGGGAGCCGCCGAGAATGCCTTGAATGAGATATACGGCACTTCGTTTTATACGTTTAGACCAGGTTACATTTACCCAGTAGAAAAACGTAATGAGCCCAATTTTTCCTACAGACTTTCAAGAAAATTGTATCCGCTTCTTAAGTACCTAGGCCCGAAATTTAGCATTACTTCGCATCAACTCGCCGAAGGGCTACTTCAATCTGTTTTAGACCAACCTGAACTCAACATACTCGAAAATCAAGATATTTTATCCTTCGTTAACTCAACTCACTCATGAAAAACCTAATCCTCTCCGCAGCCGCCCTCTTCGCAGTGGCCTGCACCGCACCCGCTGAAGCGCCTGTTGAAGAAACCGCTGCTGCTCCAGAAAAATTGCACAACAACATTACCGAAGCCGAAATCATTGACGGCTGGGAACTCATGTTCGACGGCCAATGCACCGGCAACTTCCGCAAGTACGGTGATACGGTCATCGGCAAAGCGTGGGTCATCGACGATGAAGCGCTGCATTTGGACGCTAGCAACAAAGACGATTGGCAAACCAATGGCGGTGGCGATATCGTCTACATGGACCTAGATGGTTCCATCAAAGAATTTGAAAACTTCCACTTCAAAGGCGAATGGAAAATCGCCGACCGCGGAAACTCGGGCATCATCTACCTCATCCACGAGGATACCGAGCAGTACCCGTACTGCTGGATGACCGGTCTTGAGATGCAAGTGCTAGATAATGGAACAGACTCCACAGAAGGTCACCCTGATGCAGCCATCCATAAGCACCGCGCTGGCGATTTGTACGATATCAACGCCGCTCCGGAAGGTGCTGCCAAGCTCGCTGGCGAGTGGAATAGCTTCGAAATCATCGTTCAAGACGGCCACCTCACACAAATCCTTAATGGGGTAGTAACCGTGGACCGCGACCTCTTCGACGACCAGTGGCGCGCTGATGTAGCGGCGTCTAAATTCCATGAATTCTCAGGTTATGGAACCTACACTAAAGGTGGCATTGCTCTGCAAGACCATGGCGATAATGTTTGGTACCGCAACTTGAAGATTAAGTCCCTCGCATCTGCAGAAGCTGAGGCGACTGAAGAATAATTTTCGAGCCCGAAAATTTTCCCAGAAAAGCAAAAACGCAAAAACCCGAGCCGCAGGCTCGGGTTTTT
>CAJXTR010000138.1 GCA_913060465.1 uncultured Cryomorphaceae bacterium
AGAAGATGTTCTTTGCCATGCGTGCCCAATTCTTTGCTGCAAAGGTAATTAATCTAAGCGCTCTATCCGGGCCACAAGGGGAATGGTGAACTGTCTTTTTGTGCCATGCTCCACGACTAGGGCGCGCGTACGACGTTTTTCTTTGAAGGTAAATGCTCTGTTTTTGAAAGTAAATGCATCACCTGGGACCAATTCTTGAAGGAGGAGTTGGTCGTCCATACCATCGAGCTGTAAGATGGTTTGCTGTAGCAAAGGATCTCCTCCAACGGCAGATTTTGGACTTTTGGCATGTTTCTTCAAGGCGGTAGAATACGCAATTGGCCACTCGCAATACTCTTCCAATTCCCTAAGCATTGTGCTGAAAATCATTTTCCACTCCTTCCCATGGGGCATCGCCTTACGCCCGTATTGTTCCCAAGCGATCAAGTGGGCAATCTCATGCGTAAGCGTAGTTAGGAATTGGTAAGGGCCTAGATTTCCATTTAGGGTCAATTTTGCCATCTGCCCAGGACGTGGAGGTCGGAAATCCCCGAGCTTGGTTGACCTAGGCCGCGTAATCTTTAATTCAAAGGTGTGTTCCTTAACCCATCCCTCAATCAATGGTAGCACCGACGGCGTCGGAAGAAAGGGGGCAATGGGGTTGAGGTCCATAATTTAACCCTGAGTACTTTGTTGCTCAACTACTTGAGAGAAAGAAGGACAATCACAATCCTTGGCTGCGCCACAGCTCGTTAGCGCCAATGCAACAAGGACAAAAGAAAGTAGGATAATTTGCTTCATAACCATGGTATTCTTCCCTCAAAGAAACTGTAAATTAGCCACATGATCACGAACTTTTTTGAAGGATTGGGCGCGTATTTGCTTTTGATGGGCAAAGTCTTTAGAAGACCGGACCGTTGGAAGTTATTTTACCGAGCCCTTGTGCAAGAGATTAGGCTGCTGGGACTAGATTCCATCAGCATCGTCGTGATTCTTTCCGTCTTCATGGGAGCGGTCGTGACCATTCAAACCGCCTTTCAGTTGAGTGACGATCCATTGATTCCGACCTATTACATCGCGATGGCGACTCGGGAGTCCATCACGCTGGAGTTTAGTCCAACTGTTGTAAGCCTCATTCTTGCAGGTAAAGTAGGTTCGAATATTGCTTCGAGCCTCGGAACCATGCGCGTCTCTGAGCAGATTGATGCATTGGAGATCATGGGCGTAAACAGCGCAAGTTATTTGATATTACCTAAGGTTGCAGCCTTATTACTTTTTAACCCGGTACTCATAATCATGTCGCTATTCCTCGGTTTGTGGGGCGGCGCCATGGCCGGTGATTTACTAGGTCTTGTGCCTTTCGAAGAAAGCATCATGGGTTACCGATTAGAGTATATACCATTCGAAAACGCCTTTTATGGCTTGATCAAAGCTACGGCCTTCGCCTTCATCATTGGTAGTGTGAGTGCCTACTCCGGATATACCGTTAAGGGCGGAGCAGTAGAAGTTGGTGTCGCTAGTACTAACGCTGTTGTACGCTCTTGTCTAGCTATCATTTTAGCCAACTACCTTCTCACGGACTTAATACTTACCTCATGATACAAGCAAAAGGTGTAGTTAAAAGTTTCGGAGAGAACCACGTTTTAAAGGGAATCGACGTTGATTTCTATCCAGGAAAAACGAACCTCATCATTGGGCGTTCAGGTTCCGGTAAGACCGTCTTTATCAAAACCATTTTGGGCCTATTTGAACCCGATGGCGGAAGTATTCATTACGGTGATGAAGTCTTGGGAGAAATGACCAAGGCGCGACGTAAGACTTTACGCCAAGAGATCGGGATGGTATTCCAAGGTGGGGCATTGTTCGATAGCATGACTGTTGCCGAGAACATCCGTTTTCCCCTTGAGATGTTCGCCGCAATGACCGAACAAGAAAAGGACGAGCGTGTAAAGTTTGTAATGGACCGAGTAAGGTTGGTGGATGCCGGCCACAAGTTCCCAAGTGAAATATCAGGTGGGATGCAAAAACGCGTAGCTATTGGCCGTGCCATCTCTATGAATCCTAAGTATTTATTCTGTGACGAACCTAATTCGGGTTTGGATCCAGAAACGGCCATTGTTATTGACCAACTCATTCAAGAACTCACACATGAGTTCGGCATGACGACCATCGTAAATACCCACGACATGAACTCGGTTCTTGAAATAGGTGATCATGTGATCTTCATGAAAGAGGGCCACAAGGTTTGGGAAGGAACGAATTCTGAAGTGTTGGGAAGTACCAATGCAGACGTTGAGGACTACGTATTCAAGAGCAAGCTTTTCAAGCAGGTGCGTCAGGCCCTGCGCAAATAATCACTTTTTTGGGCATAAAAAAGCCGGACTTCTTGCGAAGCCCGGCCTGGGTTTTGTGTTAAGCGAGTGAGGCTTATTTAATAGAGATGCGCTCTACTACGTTGATGCCTTCACCTTCGATAGAAAGCAAGTACATTCCTTTAGCGTTAGCGCTTAGATCTACAGTTTTGCGGTTACCAGCAACGAAGTTTTCGTTTGAACGGTAAACTACCTGACCCAATACATCAACAACAGTTACTGTTGCCATTGCGTTAGCGTTCAACTCTACATTCACTACACCGTTCGATGGGTTAGGGAACACAGAAGCTTCAATCATAGAAAGCTCTTCAGCACCTACAGTTGAAGTACCTGAAGCACGCAACCAGATAAGGTGAGAGTAGTTCATGTTGATGCTGGTTTGCTCGTTTCTCCAAGAAGAAGCTGAAGGGTGTGTTCCATAACGAGTCTCAGTAAACAAGAAGTTAGAACAGTTCGTAGACGTGCTATCGAAATCTTGGATGAAGTACC
>CAJXTR010000139.1 GCA_913060465.1 uncultured Cryomorphaceae bacterium
GCAACTTCTACAGCGTAAGTATTTCCGGGTATCATATTGCGGAAGCAGGGGCGAACCCGATTACGCAGTTGGCGTTCACGTTAGCCAACGGTTTTACCTATGTAGAGTACTACCTGAGTCGTGGCATGGACATCAATAAGTTTGCGCCGAACTTGAGCTTCTTCTTCTCGAATGGAATTGATCCGGAATATGCGGTGATTGGCCGAGTGGCACGCCGCATTTGGGCCAATGCTATGAAGAACAAGTATGGGGCCGATGCGCGTTCACAAATGTTGAAGTACCACATTCAGACCTCGGGCCGCAGCTTGCATGCACAGGAGATTGACTTCAACGATATCCGTACAACCCTGCAGGCGTTGTATGCCATCTATGATAACTGTAATTCGCTGCACACGAATGCCTACGATGAGGCAATCACTACTCCGACTGAGGAGAGTGTGCGCCGTGCGATGGCCATCCAGTTGATCATCAACAAGGAATTGGGCTTGGCGAAGAATGAGAACCCTATTCAGGGTGCCTTTATTATCGAGGAGTTGACGGATCTAGTCGAGGAGGCCGTTTTACAGGAGTTTGACCGCATTACAGAACGCGGCGGCGTCCTAGGTGCCATGGAGACCATGTACCAGCGTGGAAAGATCCAAGAGGAGAGCTTGCACTATGAAATGTTGAAGCATACCGGGGAGTTCCCAATTATCGGAGTCAATACCTTCTTGAACAAAAAGGGATCTCCAACCATTGTTCCTGCGGAGGTTATTCGCGCTACAGTAGAGGAAAAGGAATACCAAATTGCGATGCTTGAAGCGCTGCACCAGAGTAAGGCCAGCACAGCGGAGGCAGGGTTGCAGCAAATTCAGGAGGCTGCGATTCAGAATGAGAATATTTTCGAGGTTCTGATGGAGGCGGCTAAGCATTGCTCACTGGGTCAGATTACCAATGCACTGTTCGAAGTTGGTGGACAGTATAGAAGAAATATGTAAATGAAATTACTCTCGTTTAATGTCAATGGCGTACGCGCCGCAGCTGGAAAAACTTTAATTGAAGACCTGCACGAATTGGACTGTGATGTCGTGGGATTGCAGGAGACCAAGGCCACACCCGAACAGGTGGCCGAAGCCTTGGCGGAGTTGAAGGGCTATCATATCTATGCGTTTAGCGCGGAGAAGAAAGGCTACAGCGGTACTGCGATTCTATCTAAAGTAGAGCCATTGTCTGTAACGATGGGTATTGGCATTTCGGAGCACGATAATGAAGGTCGTGCCATTACCGCGGAATATGAGGATTTCTACTACGTGACTACTTATGTCCCAAATTCTAGTTCAGGTCTCAAGCGTTTAGATTACCGCACCCAGGAATGGGACGTGGCATTCTTGGCGTACCTAAAAAAGTTGGAGGAGAAAAAACCGGTCGTGGTTTGTGGCGATTTGAATGTGGCACACCAGGAAATAGACTTGAAGAATCCAAAATCGAATTACAACAAAACACCAGGCTATACACAAGCGGAGATCGACGGTATGACGACGATGATTGAGGCCGGTTTTGTGGATACCTTCCGAACGTTGTATCCGGATACGGTGAAGTACAGCTGGTGGAGTTACCGCGGCGGAGCTCGCGCGAAAAATGTCGGCTGGCGTTTGGATTACTTCATGGTCAGTGCAGGATTCATGGATCGTGTTCAGGATTCACAGATCTTGAACGAGGTAATGGGTAGCGATCACTGTCCCGTAATGCTCGTCTTGAAGTAGGTCCTATCGCAGGCTGAATTTTGCGCTTCCTGCCTCGCAGGTGAATAGGTAAGTGCCTGCACTACAGTGTTCTGGCAATCTCAATTCACTCGTGCCGTTGCTTTGCGTGAGGATGCCTTGAGCTACAATTTTTCCTTGAACATCACTGATTTGGTACTCAAGATTGCTAGTAGCACTATTAGTTTCAATCTTCAAAATACCGTTGGTAGGGTTAGGGAAGATTTTCAAGCCATTGATGCTGCCTTCCTCAAGGCCAATATTGGCGGTATTCATGATGAAGTAGTAACGTGCCAAATGTTGCGGGGTGAAGGTAAGATTGCCTATACCGAAGTTGCCTAAGGTCTGATTGCTCACACCACTCATCACAGAACCGGTCATCCAGCCCATTGACGGGCTCTCACCTACGGTCATTTTATTTCCAGGTTGACCACTCAGGTCACTATCAAGGCCTCCATTGCTTGCGTTGGTGTTGTACTGAAGGGTAACCTCGAAAGGAAGAGCAGTATTCAACGAAACCGGTGGATCATGCGCGCCTTCGTAACCGATGAAGTAGACATGGTCCTTACTAGTAATGATGCCATCGGGGTGCATTCCTTCCACGATATGGTGCCAAACATAAAAGGTGCCATGAAGTCCATTATTCGAAGATGAAGGAGTGATTTTCACACCAGTTCTTGGCAGGGTGGTGGTACCGTTCAAATCTGACCATTTGAAGGAGTCGTATACCGAGGTCCCTAGACTTTCGGCACTGTCATTCACGGAAATCCAATAATCACTTCCTGCGCCAAGGTCAACCTGACCTGTATAATAAGTGCCATTGGTAGAAGTGGCAGGGAAATTTTCAGAAGTGCCGAGGCTCACCTTACCGAGGTAGCCGTTGTTATAGCTGTGTTTATAGATGTTCACCGGGGTGGTGTTTTGAGAAGGGCTATAAGTGCTGGGTAGATGGGCCGAGAGGTGATGCAGCTGGACACTTTTTTGATTCGAGGCCCAATTCGCATTGTTCCCATAGGTGAGCTCGGCGTGCACACCATGATATCCAGGATTATAGATCCAATCGTTCCAAAAATCATCCAAATCTACCC
>CAJXTR010000140.1 GCA_913060465.1 uncultured Cryomorphaceae bacterium
GCATATTGAGCGGGCATCTACAATCGTTTCAAGTGTGAAATCAAAAGCTCCTTCTTCCTATTGCTCACCGGGACTGTAGACCCATCATGCAATAGCAGGTATCCACCATCGGCACTAACGTATCGGCTCACCATTTCTAGGTTAACAAGGTGACTCTTGTGCACTCGCTCAAACCCAGCGGGACGCAATAAGGTTTCATACTCCTTCATTGTCTTCGACGCGAGTACGGAAGTTTTGTTGTGCAAGAAGAATTGTGTGTAGTTCGAACTGCTCTCACAACGGACGATCTCATTGACATTGAGAATGTACATTCCTTCTGTCGTTGGGATAACCAATTTTTTCGGTGCCTCCTTGGATGCCGCAGCTGCAATACTTGCCTGCTGCGCTGGGATTCGTGAAGCCCCTGCCTTTCTTACGGCCTTGACTAAATCTTCGGCATCAATAGGCTTCAGGAGGTAGTCTAAAGCCGCATGCTTGATCGCTTGAATGGCAAACTCATCGTGGGCGGTAGTGAAAATCAAACCGGGCAGATCGCCACCGGTCCACTGATCGATCAGATCAAAACCGGATTCGCCATTGAGGTTGACATCTAAAAAAATGACATCGACATCTTCCTCGTCCAGAGCTTCTAATGCCTCTTTCACGTTTTGACATAATGCAATGACCTCTACCTCGGGACAGAAGAGATTAAGCTTCCCTTGAAGGCTTTCCAAAACGGGACGTTCGTCGTCTAATAAGAGTGCACGCATGGCGGTTAAGATTTATTTCTAAAGTACGGGTTAGCCGTCATTTTCCATAGACAGAATGAGTGAAACCTGCATTCCATCCGGTGAATGTTTTTCGCCAAGTCTGTTACAATGCAAGGAGAACTCGCCGCCGTACTTTTTAGAGAGTAGGTGCAGACGTTCTTCAATGATGGCTAATCCGTGACTTTTTGAGGCTTTCTGAGCAGGATCAAAACCAGGACCATTATCTGTGATGATGATTTGGACGGATTGGCCTTGAAGTGAGAATTGGACCCTAATACTGCCCTCCTTGCCTTCTGCCAACAAGGGGCGAATGGCATGCTGCACAGCATTTTCCACTAACGGCTGAACGAGCATAGGCGGCACATGGTAATCGTACGGATCTAAGTCATCGTCTACTTCGACTACAGCGCTGAAGGCGCCGTAACGCAGGATGCAGAGGTCAAGGTATTTCTCGATGAGTTCCTTTTCATCCGCTACAACCATGGAGGTGCTGCGGGAGCTGTCGAGAGTAAGGCGCATCATCTTGGCCAATTTTCCCATGTACTGCACCGCATCCTTAGGCTGATTTTTGAAGATGAAGTTGGAAATGGCGTCCAGGGCATTGAATAGGAAATGGGGATTCATTTGCAGGCGCTTGCTAGCCAATTCTGCATCTGCTAAACGCTCCTGTAGGTCCAATTTTTCTTGAACTCGAATTTTCGCTTGGCGTTGACGGAACCAGAGGCCTGCGGCGATAAGAACGATTGCGACCGACCAAAATACGGGGCGTTTGTACCACCATGCAGCAATTTGATACTCGTATTTAGCGTGCATGCCTTGTTCAAAATCTAACCGGTGACTCGTCTGAATCTCCAACGTATACTTGCCCGGGGCTGGACGTACGAAGAGCACAGGCTGGCCTGGGCTGAAGGTATTCCATGGATCGCTATTGATGCGGTAGCGACCGTAAATACGGGAAGACGAAGTTTTTTTATGCGATGTGGTAAATCCGATAGAGGCCGGTTCGACTTCGAGGTTTTCAAAAGACGGAACGTCCAAACCATTGGCAGTGAAGTCGATTTTTATATGGCGAAGGGAATTGGGCCAACCTTGATTATGGAAAGACCACAACCCCATAGGTGTTGCTACCACCAATTCATCACCAATGATTGCGGCATCATAGTTACCGGGCTTAAATGCGGGCAACCCTCGCGACATGCCCAATTCAAACTTGGGCCCCTCCTCAGTAAACACCTGAACGCCATTGGGACCAAAACCATAATAGGTTGTTCCAATGGTATCTACATCAAAAAAAGATACTTGTGTTTGACGCTCAGGCATGGGCTGGAAATCGTCCATCGTCCAACGACCCGACAACAATTGGTCCAGGGCAATGTGCCCTAGCGGCGTACGTGCTTTGGCCCCATCGAATCGGAACACAGGCATTCCTGAATAAAAGGACTGCCAGCCTGAATCCCATCGGTAAATTCCTGACTCTGTAGATAGAAGTAATCCTTGAGATGTGTTCGCTACATCGAAAATCAGACCGGTCGACGTGAACGCATCGATTTCTTTTCCTTCTGAAGAAATGGTTTGAAGCTTTTGACCAACCCGCACAAAGTGAACCCCTCCCGGGAAATCAGTAACCTCGCCACTGGTAAAAGTCCATATCCCCGAAGGCCCCGATGAGCGTAGGTGGGCTTCATCGCTATAGGTTATCCGAAGGTTTCCGTCGGTTATAGTATATAAAGTGCCGTATTTCCCTTTAACTAATAAAGGATATGCACCCGCCACTCCCTCTGTAATAGGCACTTGACCTAAAGTATCGAAAGCAAAAACACTATTACGACTATAGGAAGCAAAGGCTTTTGAAGGTCGAATCTCACCATCAGAAAGTACATACACCCCACTACCCTGAGTGCCGAGATATAAGCTATCGCTGAAAAAGGCCGCACTGATCACAGGATCCGCAGGAAATCCTTGCGCACGCCCCAAGTCTTGCGCCTGCACTGCGGGCACGAGCAATAAGAATAAAATCCGCGGAAACCATTTCATAACACAATGTTAGGGAA
>CAJXTR010000141.1 GCA_913060465.1 uncultured Cryomorphaceae bacterium
TCGGCGCCTAAGGTTTCAAGATCGTGTTCTAGCTCTGCAATGGAGCCAAAGCAGGCAAAACCGGCATTTTTTGTGGAGGCCCCTTCTGGGAAAAATCCGCGTTCAAGAATGGCAATTTTAGCATTGGGATGGGCCTTCGCGTACTCTAAGGCGGTGAAGTTTCCTACGATACCACCGCCGATGACCACCAGGTCATATTGACTCAGCGCTTCCCGTTCCCAATAGCTGATCACTAGTCTTTCTTGATTTTGATTACTCGGACTTTAGCCTCAGCACCCTCGGTACCAACGCTATCGATAGTTACTGTGATTTCACCATCCTCGCCTTCGATGACTTCGACGTCCATGTTTTCGATAACATCCATCTCGATGTCGCCCATTAGATCGTGCACTTCACCGTCGTCAGAAATAAACATAGCCTTTTTCATGACGTGGCCTTCGCCCATCATCATTGGGTGCATTCCCATGGGTCCGTGATGACCGGTTGTACGACCCAAAAGGAATCCAAGAATTCCGAAGATTACGGCGATCAAAGTAAATGCGAACCAATTCTCGTTAAGCGTTTTCATAGCTGTTTGTTTTTAGATGTTGGAAAGTAAAAGTTTTCAAAGGAATGGTCCCCTAATTGAGTGTTAAAGTTCAAACTCCATCCCAAACTCTGCAAAGCGATAACCCAATTTTTCTGCTTCAACACGACCCTCAAAATCCTCAAAGCGCGCAGGGTTGCTGTGGTTCAAATGAATGAAATAAACCTTATTGCGCTCAGCCACGGGCAGGTAGTTCAACAGTTCAATACTCTCTGAAATAAAAGGATGAGGAACCTCGGCCATGGGTCTTGGAATTTCCCCATCGGCGAAAAAGGTACCGTCAATAAACGCATAGTCTACGGTCGGGACAACGGCTAAAATGTTCTTCTCCCAAGCCGTCCATTTATCGATGTCCGGAATGTAGAGCGCCGTCTTGTTTGGCCCCTTGATGTAAAATCCAACAGTCTCTGAAAATTCATCGCGATGCGGCACACGGACGGGTTCGACCTTGATGCCATTGTCCAGGGTGCGCGGCACGCCATCTTGAAGGCCGTTGAGTTCGATGTTTTGAAGCTGGACCAATTGGTTCCAGGGGCCATTCTTCGCTAAAAACTCAATCATTCGGTCCATCGCATAGACAGGCACCTTCTTCGTGTTCGCGGCCTCGCGTCCAAAGTGCATCAAACCGGTGTAATGGCCGATGTGGGCGTGGGTCAAAAAGACCGAATAGCGATCCGTTCCGGATCGCGACAAAAGCTCGGTGAGCTGCGGGACAATATCTGGAGTAGCGTCGAAGAGAAGGGCGCGAGTAGAATCGGCCACACCTAAACAGGCGACGTAATCATTGGCCTTTGGGTGGGCGCAACACTCCTTTTCACAAAGCAGCTGAGGGGAGCCGGCATCTTGCAAGGTGCCCAGTACCACAAGCTTTTGACCGAAGAGTTGACCGGACAAAAACAGGGCGAGAAAGAGGGGTGCTATTTTCATTCTGAAAAAGTACTACCTTGTTAGGAACTAACAAACTGAACATCATGAAAATAACACGACTTAAGCGGTTGTAACTAAAGCATGAGAAAAGACATAAATGGCCTGGGGAGTGATCCTCGGGCTTTTTTGTGCCGATGGTTTGTATTTTAACGGAATGCGAATTCTCATAGTTCTCCTTCTTGCGGTACTCGCCGGTAGTGCGGTTCAAGCGCAGTCGGAGCCATTGTTCACTTCCGGGCAAGGGGGATATACGTGCTATCGAATTCCTGCATTGGTCTCTTGGGGTGAGGGTGAGTTGTTCGCTTTTGCGGAGGGCCGTGCGGATAACTGTGCGGATTTTGGCAACGTGGATATCTTGATGCGAAAGAGCGTGGACGGCGGGAAGACTTGGACCGCTGCACGGGTGGTGGTGGATAATGGTGAATTTCAAGCAGGTAATGCAACGCCGGTATTAGACAAGTCGGACCCTCGTTTTCCTGGGGGCCGATTATTCTTGTTCTACAACACCGGAACGGCCTCGGAATACGATACGCGAATGGGACAAGGTCGACGTAGGGCGTATTACATCACCTCGACGGATCGCGGTGAAAATTGGTCCCAACCCACAGATATTTCTTCGCAGATTCATTTTGATATACATAGCGACCGGCCAGAGGTTGATGCACGAACCTTAGCTTTCGCTCCAGGTCATGCAATGCAATTTTCATCAGGGCCGTATAAAGGCAGAATCTTTATTCCAACCAATCATTCGACCGGTCCGCCGCAGGAAGGCTTCAAAGATTACCAAACCTATGGGGCGTTTTCGGACGATCATGGTAAAACTTGGCAGGTAAGCGCAGAATTGAAGGTGCCGTCTTCAAATGAGGCTATGGCGGCGCAAGTTGCTGAAGACGAACTCTTGCTTTTGGTTCGTATGCAGAACAGCGAATACAAGCGAAAGCTTCTGGCGCGATCTCGAGATGGCGGCGCTAGTTGGGACACAAAATGGCTATCGGACGAGTTGACGACCCCGATGTGTCAGTCGGCCATTCTGCATTGCGAGGATTTGGCTAAGACCTTTCATTTAGGTCCGGCAGATACGACTTCGCGGGCCCATTTGACCTTGTGGTCGTCCAAGGATAAAGGGCGTTCTTGGCAAATGGAGCAAGAAGTGTTCGAAGGCTCAGCAGCCTATTCGGACATGGTGTATCTCGGCGATGGAAGGATGGGGGTCTTTTATGAGCGCCATGATTATGGCGAGATGGTGTTTGAGG
>CAJXTR010000142.1 GCA_913060465.1 uncultured Cryomorphaceae bacterium
GGAGTAATAATCAGCGGTTCCAGCCCGCTGAGTCGCATGGGTCTTGGAGGCAGATTATTGGACATAATTTCTTGGGCTATAGGTTTTCGCTACATCAGCAATGGCCTTGATGTGAGCAGGTGAAGTACCGCAGCATCCACCAATAATGTTGACAAGATTCAGGTCCAAGTATTCTTTGATCTGAGCAGCCATTTCATCCGGCGTTTCGTCGTATTCCCCAAAGGCATTCGGCAATCCCGCATTCGGGTGTGCGCTCACCGCAAAGGGAGCTTTCGAATCAAGCGTTTGTAAATACGGCATCAACTGCTTTGCACCCAAGGCACAATTCAAGCCAATGCTCAACAGCGGCGCATGACTCACAGAAATCAAAAACGCTTCTGTGGTTTGACCACTGAGTGTTCTACCCGAGGCATCGGTAATGGTCCCACTGAGCATGATCGCTACTTCGCGTCCTGATTCCTCGATAGCATCTTGTGCGGCAAATAAGGCTGCCTTTGCGTTCAGTGTATCAAAGACCGTTTCAATCAAAAGCGCATCCACCCCGGCCTTCACCAAGGACACACACTGCTCGTAGTACGTGGCTTTGAGGTCATCAAAACTCACAGCACGGTAGCCCGGATTATTCACATCTGGACTCAAGGAAGCTGTTTTATTAGTCGGCCCTACAGATCCTGCGATGTATTTAGGTCCCTCTCCTCCTTCGTTGTAATAGGCCTCAATAGCATTCTTCGCACAGTTTACCGAAGCTATGTTCAATTCATCCACGAGATCACCCATATGGTAGTCCTCCATGCTAATGCTGTTGCTGTTGAACGTATTGGTCTCCAGGATATCCGCACCTGCACGCAAATACTCTAGATGTATCTGCTCAATGGCGTGCGGCTGGGTAATTGACAACAGGTCGTTATTCCCTTTGAGTGGGTGCGCATAGTCGGCAAAGCGTTCGCCACGGTAATCGGACTCCTCAAACTTATACGCCTGAATCATCGTACCCATGGCACCGTCCAGTACCAGAATGCGTTCTTTTATGGTTTGTGATATTAACATCTTCTCCTTTGGTTAGGTGCTATGAAGAAAGCGTGGAAGATGCTTCTGCGATCGGTATCACTCCCTCGTTGAGGGTGGGTTGTGGCACCCGGCGCTTCCGGGTTGCCAAGACTTCACAGGGCCCAATCCCTCCGTCTTTCTTGATAGCGAGACAAAAGTAGAACGGATTTTTCGAAAATTTAAAATCAAGCACAGACAATTTCATTTTGTTTTCTACTTTTGAGCCCGTGGAAGGATTTGACTGCTTGCAACCACAGTAAAAAATGCTAAATACAGATCATAGCATCTCGCTGAGCAAGCAACCACCTCCTTTCTGGCTAACCTAAGAGCAACCCTAAACAGAATAGAGATGTCTTACTTTTTTACATCCGAAAGCGTGTCCGAAGGGCACCCAGATAAAGTAGCTGACCAGATTTCAGATGCTATTATCGACAACTTCTTGGCCTTCGACCCGCAGTCGAAAGTAGCCGTTGAAACACTTGTAACTACGGGCCAAGTGGTTTTGGCCGGCGAAGTAAAATCTTCCGCCTACCTCGACGTACAAAGCATCACACGCGGCGTCATCGAGCGCATTGGCTACACCAAGAGTGAATACATGTTCGAGGCAAATTCATGTGGCGTATTGAGCGCTATTCACGAGCAAAGTTCGGATATCAACCAAGGCGTTGACCGCGGTTCCATTGAAGACCAAGGAGCTGGTGACCAAGGAATGATGTTTGGCTACGCTTCCAACGAAACCGATAACTTCATGCCATTGGCATTGGACTTGAGCCACAGAATCCTAAAGAAATTGGCCGAGTTCCGTCGCGACGGCAGCCAGATTGATTACCTACGTCCAGATTCAAAAAGCCAAGTAACCATCGAGTACGGCGATGACCACAAACCTCAGCGTATTGAAGCCATCGTAGTAAGTACTCAGCACGACGACTTTGGCCCAACGGACGAAGCGATGTTGGCAAAAATCAAAAAAGACATCGTTGAGCTGGTCATTCCTGCAGTCAAGGCAGAACTCCCCGCACACATTCAAGCGTTGTTCGGCGACGATATCAAATACCACATCAACCCTACGGGTAAATTCGTGATCGGTGGACCGCACGGTGATACTGGCCTAACGGGCCGTAAAATCATAGTAGATACTTACGGCGGTAAAGGTGCACACGGTGGCGGTGCTTTCTCAGGAAAGGATCCATCTAAAGTAGACCGTTCTGCGGCCTACGCTACTCGTCACGTGGCTAAAAATCTTGTTGCTGCAGGTATTTGTGACCAAGTATTGGTGCAAGTTTCCTATGCCATTGGTGTCGTAGAGCCTATGGGTGTCTTCGTCGATACTTATGGCACTGCTAAAGTTGATTTTACCGATGGTGAAATCGCAGCCAAAGTGAAAGAGATTTACGATTTCCGTCCGGGATTGATCGAGCAAGAATTGAAATTGCGTCAGCCTATGTACAGCGAGACTGCTGCCTACGGCCACATGGGACGCGAGCACGAGGTAGTGACCAAGACCTTTACCAGCGCAGATGGCAAATCTGAAATCAGCGTTGACGTGGAGCTCTTCACATGGGAACGCCTAAACTTCGT
>CAJXTR010000143.1 GCA_913060465.1 uncultured Cryomorphaceae bacterium
ATCAAATGCGAATACGCATCTGTTCCGGGCACCCATTGTGGCATGATCAGTCCTTGCGGGTAGTATTTACGGCCGTTCAATACGGCATCTTCTAAGGTCAACGTGGTTTGGCCTATGCTCGAGAATCCAACGAGGACAAAGGCAAAAAGTAATGTGAACTTTTTCATTTGGGTTTATTTAGAAATGTCTGAATCTATTTCGCCGTCGACAAGACGGATGACGCGTTTCGCGTGTTGTGCAATATCCTCTTCGTGAGTAACCAGTACGACTGTATTCCCAGCCGCTTGAATATCATCGAAGAGCTTCATGATTTCCACGGAAGTTTTGGAATCAAGGTTTCCTGTGGGTTCATCCGCGAGGATCAACGCGGGGTTATTGACTAAGGCGCGCGCCACGGCTACGCGTTGACGCTGCCCCCCTGAAAGTTGGTTGGGACGGTGGTCCATGCGATCCGCAAGGCCTACCTGTGTAAGAACTTCTGCGGCGCGTGCTTCACGCTCCTCTTTACCTAGTCCAGCGTAAATCAGGGGTAAGGCGACATTCTCGAGTGCGGTAGAACGCGGCAAGAGGTTGAAGGTTTGGAAGACGAAGCCTATCTCGTGATTGCGGATTTCTGCGAGCTCGTTATCGCCCATTCTGCTCACGTCATTACCATTGAGTTCATAGGACCCAGCCGTTGGAGTATCTAGACAGCCAAGCAAATTCATCAACGTGGATTTACCCGATCCCGAGGGGCCCATCAAGGCGACGTACTGATTCTTGAATATGTCGAGATCAATACCCTTGAGTACATGAACCGTCTGAGATCCTAATTTAAAATCTCGAGTAATGCCACGAAGCTTAAGTATGGGGTGTTGTTCCGTCACGGTTCAGGTCTTTGCTTTAAAATTAGTTATTCGTAGTCTAACTCTGACAATTCGAGCCAGCGCATTTCTTTTTCGTCCAAGGCGTCCAAAACCTCTTGGATTTCAGCCGCGGCCTTTGCTACTTCATCAGGATCCTGATCGGCACTTTCGAATACAGCGTTAAGGGCATCACGGCGGGCTTCTAGGGCTTCAATCTCTCCAGGAAGCGCATCCCATTCGCGCTTTTCCATGTAGCCCATTTTAGTCTTGGTCTTTTCTTTTTTTGGCGCTTCTTCTACCACCGGTTTAGGGGCGCCAGTTTTTATGGCGTCGATGCGTTTCTGCTCTTCGCGCCACTCGTAATAATGGCCATTAAAGTCCTTGATGCGGCCGCCTCCTTCAAAGACAAAGAGGTGATCACAAAGTTTGTCTAGGAAGTAGCGGTCGTGGCTTACCACGAGCAAACATCCCGGGAAGTCGTCGAGGAACTCCTCGAGGGCTTGAAGGGTGAGGATATCTAGGTCGTTGGTCGGCTCATCGAGAATGAGGAAGTTTGGATTCTTCATCAGGATGGTGAGCAGGTAGAGGCGACGCTTTTCCCCGCCGCTTAGGGTGGAGGTGTAGCTGTACTGCTGGTTACCGTCGAAGAGGAAGCGTTCACAGAGTTGGGAGGCGGTGAGCTTCTGACCTTTTTTCAAGGTGATATATTCGCCTATCTCTTGTACGACTTCGATCACTTTTAGGTGGTCCTTATCGGCAATACCGCCTTGGCTGTAGTGGCCGAAGATGACCGTATCTCCGGTGATGATTTTGCCCTTCGAAGGCTCTTCCTCTCCAAGAATCATCTTGAGCAGGGTGGACTTTCCGCTACCATTGGGTCCTACAATACCTACGCGCTCGCCTTTTTTGAAAGTGTAGTTGAAGGATTCGATGAGCAGTTTATCAGGAAAGCTCTTACCCACTTTATGCAGCTCCAAGATTTTACCGCCGAGGCGCTGGCTGTTGATGGCGAGAGTGACCTCCCGATCATCAACACGCTGTTTTGCTACTTTTTTAACCTCAGAAAAGCGGTCTATTCGATCTCGCGATTTTCCGGTCCTCGCACTGGGCGTTCGTCGCATCCAGTCGAGCTCTTTTTTGAAGAGTTGCTTCGCCTTGTGCAAATTGGCCGCTTCATTGGCTTCTCTAAGCTCCTTTTGCTCCAGGAAATAGCTGTAATTCCCGTCGTATTTAAAGAAGGTATGATTATCCAACTCGTATATGGTCCCACATACGCGCTCCAAAAAATAGCGGTCGTGCGTAATCATTAATAGCGCTCCCTTGTAGCCGATCAGGTATTCTTCCAGCCATTCGATGATATCAAGGTCCAAGTGGTTGGTGGGCTCGTCCATCAAAATAAGGTCCGGCTCCTCTATGAAGAGTTGCGCCATGGCCAATCGCTTGATTTCACCGCCGGAGAACTTGTCAATGATGCGGTCCATGGCCGGCAGGTTCATCTTGCCGTGCATCTCTTGAATACGTCCCTCTATAGCCCAACCGCCGGTTGCTTCGACCTTATCTAGGGCCAGTTGCATTGCATGGGCATCGCCACCTTCGGCGACAATACTTTCGTACTGTCGTAGTGCTTCGAGACCGGGGTGTTCGCTTTGGTAAAGCACATCGCGCACGGTCTGCCCAGCAGCAAATTCTGGATGTTGTTCGAGGTAGCGAAGCTTGATGCCTTTGCGGTAGCTGATGGTACCGGAATCCGCAAT
>CAJXTR010000144.1 GCA_913060465.1 uncultured Cryomorphaceae bacterium
TGGTAATGCCTTTATCGCTGTTGACCATGGCTAAATCTGGTCCATTTTCAATAGCAGTAGCCAGGGCCGTTTCAATCTCTGCACGCTGGTCGGCAGGAAGAGTAGCAATTTTCGCATATACATCGCCCAAACCGTTGCGCACGTCAACCCCCAAGTTCATGAAGGTCTCCCCGTATTTTTCAAATACCTCGGCGAAATAAACTTCCACTGCTGCGCCAAAAAGAATCGGGTCACTGACCTTCATCATGGTGGCTTTCATGTGCAGTGAAAATAGCACCCCTTGCTCTTTAGCATCTTTGATTTGTTCTGCCAAGAATGCTTTTAGGGTGTTCATGCTGATGGCAGAAGCATCGATTACTTCGCCAGCCTGCAAGGCAATGCCTGACTTTAATGTTTTTGTTGTGCCGTCGGCTGCGGTAAAAACGATATCCGCAGCGCAAGGTGCAGCGATGGTTGTGCTCACTTCAGAACCATAGAAATCACCTTCCGTCATGCTGCTCACGTGGCTCTTGCTATCAGCGGTCCATTCGCCCATGCTGTGTGGGTGCTTTTTAGCGTAGTTTTTCACCGCTTTCGGAGCGCGACGATCGCTGTTTCCTTCACGTAGGACAGGATTCACAGCAGATCCCTTGATTTTATCGTAACGGCCTTTGATGGCTGCTTCTTCATTGTTTTTAGGCTCTTCCGGGTAGGATGGAACGGCAAATCCTGCTGCTTGTAGCTCAGCGATGGCCGCCTTCAACTGTGGGATAGAGGCACTAATGTTTGGAAGCTTGATGATGTTTGCTTCCGGCGTTTTGGCCAATTCTCCAAGTTCTGCCAATGCATCACCAATGCGTTGATTGTCAGTTAAAAAATCTGGGAAGGTCGCAAGGATACGGCCTGCCAAGCTGATGTCGCGCGTTTCAACATCGATACCTGCCTTTGAAGTAAAGGCTTTAACAATAGGTAGGAAGCTGAAGGTTGCTAATGCTGGTGCTTCGTCTGTTTTAGTGTACAGAATTTTCGACATAATCAGAGTGTGTTTGCGGTTTGAATCACAATTGTGGGCGCAAATATAGGGCGCACATGCTCACGATGGAAGTGACCTATCTGAACTTAGCTACCTTATCGGAATTGGACAGGCGTTTATCCCCGATGTGGTATTGCACATTCAGCAAAAATTCTTCGGTGGTATCCAATCCCTGAAGGGCGATGATGAGCTCGTTTACTTGGCCAATTGGTCCCTCGACACTAGTTCCAAAAGGGCCTACCTCATGAGAGAGCCCAGAGGATTGAATCAACGCGATGGCCTCATCCACACGAGTCATTGGATTCAAATCGGATAAAGGGATGAATTGGATCTGTGCAGCTATTGTACTCATATGCCCGGCATGTTGATCCATTGTCCTATAGCAGTACTGATGGCCATGATTAAAGTGCTCCAAATGGTGATACGGCCAATTGCCTTTGAAACACTCGAACCGCCTAAATACGCGCTAACCCCACCCAGAAGGGCAAGGAAAGAGACGCTAAAGAGGTATTCTGTCCAAAACAAATGCTCGAGCGGAAATAAAAAGATAAGGGCGAAGGGGAGACCGCCGCCTATCAGAAAGCTTAGCGCACTGGCGCCGGCTGCTTCAAGAGGATTTGCGGAGGTCATTTCATTAATTCCCAATTCATCTCTTGCATGGGCCTCTAGCGCATCGTGTTCGTGTAATTGGCGTGCGACCTCTGCGGCGGTCTCGGGCTTGAGCCCGCGACGCTCATATATTTTTGCCAATTCTTTCTCCTCAAGTTCAGGCATTTCCTCGAGTTCCCGAGCTTCCCGTTCAAGATCCGCCTTTTCTATATCTGCCTGCGAGCTCACGCTCACGTATTCTCCGGCTGCCATGCTAAGCGCGCCAGCGACCAATCCGGCTAATCCAGCAATGATGACAGGATCCTTAGTAGAACTGGCAGAAGCTACACCAACTACAATACTACTAACACTGAGTATTCCATCGTTGGCACCAAGTACTGCGGCGCGAATCCAATTGGACCTATTGACATAATGCTGTTCAAAATCTTGACTCATGGCTGGAGGTATTGAAGTTCAAAATGCAAAACACGGTTTGCAGTGTCTAAGGTAGCAAACCAATGGTGATGTTCCCGAACGCCAGAAGCGAAATAGAGAGAATCTTGAAGTGTGAAATGCTTTTTGGCGTAAGCGCTGAGTGCCTCTTCATTTAGCTCAACATTGAAGTCTGTAATTCTTTGGTTTTCATTAAGAGAGCATTTTATCGTGGTAACCTTCGGGATATCAATCCCGGTTCGCACTTCGATGTGGTCAATGTTGAATTGATTACAATCCATCGACCAATAAATGGTGCGGGTCAAACTTTGACAGCCTTTCATGAATAATAGAGGTATTGCCACAATCACAGTAATTATGAGCAGTATTCGAAGAGTTTTGTTGCGTTTCATTCAGTTGATTCAGGTATTTGTTGAATTTGGAACATAATAAGGCTTTAAATTTTGAATCGAATTCAATAAATTTGCCATTCCCTTATAAATCCAACCGAAAATAGTTGTTTATGACTAAGCATCATTCGGAT
>CAJXTR010000145.1 GCA_913060465.1 uncultured Cryomorphaceae bacterium
TATTTCTTGCGTTCCCGCTTTGAACAAGTAACCCAGGTACGCGAAGAAGGTTTAAACGTAATTCAGGACCGTACTATTTACGAAGACGCCCACATCTTCGCGCCCAACCTGCATGCCATGGGGCTTATGACTGCACGCGACTTTAACAGCTACCAAGGTTTGTTCGAGTTGATGGAAAAGCACCTGCAACCTCCTGATTTAATGATCTATTTGCGAGCCTCTGTACCAACGCTTGTAGATCACATCCAAAAGCGCGGTCGTGAATACGAGAACAGCATTCGCATTGATTATTTGCGTCGACTCAACGAACGTTACGAAGCTTGGATTAACTCTTATGACAAGGGCAAAGTCTTGATTGTAAATGTTGATAAGAACAACTTCCCGGAGAACCCGGAAGATTTAGGTCAGATCATCCAGCAGATTGATTCAGAGTTGAACGGCCTCTTCTAAGATTTTTACGATTTTTTTGGATGCTCCTTGGTGCTCAAGCATCCAGGTTTGAGCTTGCTTGCCTTTGGTGACCAATTCTTCGGTCCCCACCTTATCTAAATACCTCATCCAATCACCGAATGAATGGATGGGGTGTAAATAACCCTGCTCAACCAATTCATGGTTTTCTGCAATTTTCTGCCAATTAGGACCACAGGCCGCAACCTTTCCTTGGGCAATGGCCTCCAATACATTATGTGTAGCCTTGTCCCATCCGCCGCCAATGACAACACCATCGGCCAAACCATACAAACTCACAAGCACACCAAACTCAGGAACCATCAACACATCCGCAGCCTTAGGCTCATCTCGAGTGCTATCAAGCACTTGCTGAGATTCATACCGTGTCAACACCCCCTGAAGCTTCGTGGATTCAGTTATTTCATGGGGCACCACCCAAAGTGAAAAATCTTTTAAATCAACACCATTCAATGCTTCACAATCCGACAAATGCGCACTTCCTACCAGCAATACTGGCTTTTGTTGCGCCTGTTTCCAAGCCTTAAATTTTTCATTGGCATCCAATCCGACCAATGCCGCCGCATAGTCGTACTTCGGATTGCCCAAAACTGCAGAATGAACTCCAGCCAAGCTCATGATCGCAGCATCTTTCTCACTTACCACTCCCCAAATGCGTACCCCATCCACAAAGTTCTTACGAATCAACGGTAAGGCTCTGTTCAAATACCATGGTGCTTTAGGTGCACTCATCGCCATGACGACCACAGGGATGTTTCGATTTCGGAGGCCGCGCACATGATTTGGCCACAAGTCATAGCGCACAAAAACAGCCAAAGATGGATTACAATAATGCAGCCACTTTTTCGCTTGTGACGGGGTGTCCATAGGTAAGTAATGGACTGTTGCCCGATTATACCCTTTTCGTGGCTCATAGCCCGAAGGACTGAAGAAAGTCACCACCGCCTGCCAATCTTGATGGTCATCTAAGAAGCCTTCCAATACAGGTCGCCCCATCTCAAACTCTCCTAGCGATGCGCAATGCATCCAGATCACCTTTCCCTGCTTTGGCGGCAAAGACATCCAACCTTGTTCGGACCGGACTGCACGGCCCCAACTGCCCAGAAGGCCTAATCGGCCGCCAAGGGAAAAAACCGCTGAAGCAATAATTGGATACAGTATCATTAGTCGGTCAAGAAGTAGCTTTCCTGCTTAGCATAAACGGGCAAATACCACATAAAGTGTATACCCAATCCTAAATCGAACTTGATGGAATTATCAGGCAGTCCCGTATCTGTGTTGAAACCTCGCACACTCTTTGTCGTGGCGAGCATCGAATGAACACCAAGGGTCCAATTAATCCGTTCGTCATTATCCAAGTGCAAGTAACGCAGTTGCCCCTTCAATACCGGCCCAATGTGCAAACGGTCGTAACCGCGTAGCATATCTCCTTGTAATTGAGGGAAATTACCGCGTTCATTCCGCAAGCTGATCTGGGTTTGTTGACCGCCAAAGCCGAGCATCCATAACCAACCAGAATTGGGATTATAATGCGACTGAAAAATATGACCGATATGTCCCGTGATTTGACCTCCCGACAATCCTGTATTCAAAATGGCCAATTCGCCATTGACTCCGATATAATTGCCCGCGGAATCGGCCAATCCACCAAAGATATCCGAAGAATTCTTGACCGAGTTTCCATAGAAGGCATCGAAGGCGCCCCCCACAATCCAACCGTCTCTATTCTTCTTCGAGTATTCCAAGCTCGCCCCGCCAAAATACGCGTACCGCGCTGCAAGATCCGCAGCCGGTAAAGTGGTAGACGGTCCAAGACCCCACAACTGTACGGTTCGGGTACTGTCTTTCGTAGTTAATTGGGCACTCAATTTTGTAGCGGATAGCAACAACAGTGCTGCAAAAAGCGAAAAACGCAAAGGATTCATAGATGCAGTGGGCTTTAAGTGCAAGGTAAGGGCAATAAGTCGTTCGTAATAATGTAATTTTAGGGCATTGAAATCGTTCTTACAACGACCTA
>CAJXTR010000146.1 GCA_913060465.1 uncultured Cryomorphaceae bacterium
GTGGTGCCGTGGTAGTAAAATGTCCAGTGGAGTATAGCTCCAGCGTAGGCGCTTTTATGTACCGTAACATGATTCGCGGTCTGCGTAAAACTCAAGGGGCCGGTTGGGCTCACTACGCTATCTACGGTGTATCCTATGAGGTCAAAACGCAAAGAGTTAAAGTTCATCTCGGCACCGATCTGGTACTGGGCAATTCCGCTCAGTTGCTTGTTCGCAAAATCTGTGGTGTTCAAATAAAGGTTGAGCTCCACAAGATCTGCAGTGTCGGAACGGGAATTGTAATCAATGGGCGCGGTCATTTGCATGGTGGCCGGCGCATGTTTGGTCGATTGACAATTGAATTGGCCCTTGGCGCCAACGCTTAGTAGGAGTAGTGCTAGGAGTCCAATTCTTTTCATCATTGTCTTTGTCTTACAGCTTCGTACAATAAGATTCCGGTGGCCACGCTCACGTTCAAGCTATTGATCGTTCCCATCATAGGAATCTTCGCTTTATGATCGGCCAATTGAAGCAAGCTTTTGTGTACGCCCGTTTCTTCGTTACCCATGATCAACATACAGCCCTCACTGAAGGGGGCACTGTAAATATCATCATCTGATTTTTCCGTACCTGCGATAATTTTCAAGCCTAGGCTCTGAGCGAGGAATACGGCATCTTTCATGTGTCCCACCTTACAAACAGGTAGCTCTAACAAAGCTCCGGTTGAGGTGCGAATGGCATCGGCATTCACAGGTGCGCTATCGTTTCTTGGGATGACAATAGCATCTACACCAGCACTTTCTGCCGTGCGTGCGATAGCACCGAAGTTGCGTACATCGGTAATGCGATCTAATGCGAGAATTAAGGGTTTGCGCCCGGCATCCAGAACGGCCATTACCGTGGCTTCGAGATCTGCAAATTCAATAGGGCTTAGGTAAGCAACAGCGCCTTGGTGATTTCCAGCGGTAAGGCGGTTAAGCTTTTCTACTGGAACGTATTTAGGTGAAATTCCTGTAGCACGTAATGCGCCTTCGAGTTGAGTGTACAAAGGACCTCCAATACCTTTTTGTAAATAGACATTTCCTAGAGCTTGTTCGTCTTGAATTGCTTGAAGGATCGGACGAAGTCCGTAGATGAGTTGGTCGTTTGCCATGTTATTCTTCTGAAGATTGCGCTTCGATTTGACGGTCGGAGTATTCACCCAATTCGGCTCTGTCGACCATCCGGTTATCTAATTCTTTTTTTGTTTTACTGCCCAATTTCTTGAGTTTTTCCACCTGTGTAATCAAATTTCCACGTCCATCCATCATCTTGTTCATGGTGTCTTGGTAGGTGTTTTGGGCCGTTTGGAATTGGCTTCCTAATTTTTTCAAATCCTCACTGAGGCCGACAAATTTGTCATATAATTTTCCGCCAGCCTCCGCGATTTCCATAACGTTCTTAGTTTGTTTTTCTTGACGCCATGCCATTGCTATGGTTTTCAAAGTTGCAAGCAGGGTAGAGGTGCTGACAACAATGATTTTTCTTGAGAAGGCATATTCATACAGCGCTTGGTCGTATTTCGTAACCTCCATGAAAGCGGCCTCAATTGGTATAAAAAGCAGAACAAACTCCGGCGTATCACCACCATAAAGTTGAGGGTAATCCTTATCGCTCAAGTTTTTAATATGCGCCTGAACACTGTTAGAAAGTGCCTTCATGTTCAATGCGGCATCGTCCTCATTATCAGCGTTTATGAAATTATCCCAAGCCACGAGCGATACCTTGGAATCGATGATGATCTTCTTGTTACCGGGCAGCTGAATGATTACGTCCGGCTGCAATCGACGACCCTCATCGGTAGTTTCGCTGTTTTGAACGAAGTATTCTTTGTCCTTTTGTAACCCGCTCATCTCCAGCGCGCGCTCCAACACAAATTCACCCCAGTTTCCTTGTTTTTTATTGTCCCCGCGCAATGCTTTTGCAAGACCGCTCGCCTCTTCAGAGAGCTTATCGTTCATGTCCTTTAAGGATTTGATGTTTTCCATCAACGCCGATGTGGATTTAACTTCCTTTTCGTGGTTGTCCTTGACGGTCTTCTCAAAATCTTCGAGTTTCTGCTTAAAGGGAGCCAGCAGCTTGTCTAATTCCTCGGAATTCGTGGTTTTGAACTGTTTTTTCTTCTCTTCTAAAATGGATTCGGCAAGGACCTTGAATTCATTCTTCATGGCCTCTTTCGACTTCTCTTCCTCTGCTTTTTGTTGCGCGTGCATTTTCTCAACGCTCTCGAGCTTTTCGCGCGCACTTTGCAATGCAGTTTCCAATGTAGCTTTTTCAGTGGCCGATTGAATTTGTAATCTATTCAATTCATCCTGCACTGCCTTCAATGAAGCGTTCAACTCAGTATTCATTGCTTTCCCCTCAGCGATCTGTTCTTCCGCCCATTTTGGAAGCTCATCGCTGTTGCCATTGGTGCCCGATTG
>CAJXTR010000147.1 GCA_913060465.1 uncultured Cryomorphaceae bacterium
GTTCATTCCCAAGCTTGAGCCAGAATGGTGATGGTGTATACTTGTACGACGCCTCTGGTGCTGCGTTGACTAACTCTCTGTACGCTGCTGCTTCAGCAGGATACGCTGTAGAGTTTGATACGACAGGTGCATTCACTGGTGATGCAGTTGATGGTGTAAACGGCGCCTATACTTCACTTGAAGGTGATGTAGGTTCTCCAGGTAACCTTACACCTAACTCTGGTGTTGACGAAAACCGTATCATCAGCAACATCTACCCTAACCCGACTACAGGAATCTTTACTGTAGAATTAGGCAGTGAAGTTGCTTACACGGTTCAGATTGTAAACATGGTCGGAGAGACCATCGCAATAGAGCAAGGCGTAGGTAATGCCGTTCGCATGAACCTCAACGCTGCAGCAGGTACTTACCTTGTTAAGGTAGTGACCGATCGCGGTGCTCAAACCCTACGTGTAGTGCTTCAGTAAGGAGCGCAATACGCTGAAAATAAAAACCCCCGCGGCTGCGCCGCGGGGGTTTTTTAATGCCCAAAATTTTTGCCTTAGTGCTGAATGATGATCTTCTCCATGCGGTCCCCGACCAACATGTAGTAGGTGGCGGATGGAAGATGATTTACCGGCAATTTATTCTCACCGGCCTGAAGGGTGCCCTCATCCACTAGGTGTTTGCCTAGGGTAAAGATTTGGAAATCGTTGGCCTCGGTTGTGGTGATATTCAAAAACGAATCGGCCGGATTGGGTCCGATTTTTAATTGAATTGGCCCCTGCTCCTGAACAGCCATATAAGGGTTCCAAGCTACGTGCGTCGAATCGCCGTAGATGTAATGCACGAGCTCCGGGTGATCGATAAATGGATTGCGATTGCCCTGCATGTTGTGGATGACGTTATTGCGGTTCATCTCAAAACTGTCCACAGGATCTGCCCAGTGCCAAGCAATCAAGGTGCTCAACACCGCGAAGGTGGTACCGCCAGAATTTAGGCTTTCCTGCACCACCAAATCTGGTTCACCACCGGCGCCCTCATAGCGCAAATCCATGTAGAGAATGATACGAGCCAAATCCCCCTTGACTTTGTCGCGAGGTTCAAAAAGCTTCGCCGAGCCATTTACGCGGTTGCCCGTTGCGGAGCCGTTGTAGTTCACTGCAGAACCGCTCGAACCAAGGTCGTCGTATTCATGATTTGAACGCAACGAGTTCAAACCACCATCGGCAGGCTTGAGGTTGTGGACGTCTGTACCAACACCGGCGCTGGTGTTGAACCCACCCAAGCTCTGTGGCCAAACGTGCTCACGGTTCCATCCTTGTCCGTTGTTGTACTCCTGCGGGCCATTTACGGATACGCCGGCATAAATTAGGCAGACGTTGTCCGTATTTGTTGTGTCTTTATCACTGACTTTGAGCACGTCCCAAGTATCGGTGTTGCTCGAAGAATATTGCAATCTTGTGTGGACCTTGATGATATCATATAAGGCTTCGCGAAGGTCTTCGCCGTCCTCATTGTAGGCATCTTGGTAATACGGTAAGGGTTGGGCTTGCAAGGCGTTGAAGGCCAAAAACAATCCCATGGAACAGAATAGCTTGTTCATATCTCGGGGTTTTCCACAAAGATGCAAAAAATTGGCCCTTAAAAATTCGGTCTTGATTTTAAAGCCTGCTTGATCAATAGGTACAACGCAAGCCATAAAGTGCCTCCTGGCAACAACCAAATCAGCGATGCCGTCAGAAGTAGTTTTGGCGAAGGCTCTATGCCACGTTTTGAAAGAATTGCTTTCACTTTCATACAGGAAAAGTACCCTGCGAACATGAAATCTTGGTTAGGGAATCGTTGTCTTTCAACTTCTTACCAACGGTTCGTTGGAAAATGCACGGGAAATTACGCCCAGCGATCAGCGGGGAAATTCGGGTCAAGGGCTTGTAATGCGGGGCCTACATGCGCCCAATCTTTTTTGAATTGAGCCAAGGTGCTTTGATCGGAAGCATCGTCTTGCACTCGGCCACCACTGTTGAGCTTCATGTACAAAGGCAGCAAAGCACGCTGCAAAGCATGTGGAATGAGCGGTTGAAGTTTAAGGCCCAATTGGTGCAAGGCACCACTCTTAATCGCCACACTTTCGTTGCGGTGTTCGAAATCGAACCCGTCGTAAAAACTTGGATCCACGCCAACGTATTCCGCAATCTCCTTCATCACCGCTTCCTTGCGCGACATAAAATCCTCAAAAGCCCAAAAACGCACGTGTCCCTCAGGCATCGCATCCATCCACGCCTTCAAGTGCTTGGCATAATCTACGTGATCCGTGATTTGTGGACGCTGAATGTATTCGCTCAAGGGCATGTCGATGCGCTTGGTGCGGTAGCGCTCCATCTTGTAATGGCTGTACATCTGCTTCGACGGTTCGC
>CAJXTR010000148.1 GCA_913060465.1 uncultured Cryomorphaceae bacterium
AAAACGTAACCTCAGGGACTTATCAGGAGTATTACGACAACATGTACGCCAAGCGATAAAAGAATAGTTGATGAAAGGTGTCGTCGTTAAAAGTACAGGGAGTTGGTACCTCGTTCGAGCATTGGACGGAGGCCAGCTTTACGATTGCCGCATCAAAGGAAAGTTCCGTGTCGCCGGAATCAAGAGTACGAATCCATTAGCGGTTGGCGATCTTGTAAACTTTGAGCTTGAAGAAAACGACGAAGCGCAAGGTATCATCGACGGCATACAGGACCGAAAAAACTATATTATTCGTAAAAGTGTGAACCTCAGCAAACGCGTTCACATCATAGCAGCGAATATGGATCAAGCCTTGTTAGTGACCACGTTGGCAAAGCCTGCGACTTCTACCGGTTTTATGGACCGATTCCTCTCGACCGCAGAAGCCTACAACATTCCAACCATTATCGTCTTCAATAAATGTGATCTCTACGACGACGAAGACGTCCGAAGCGAATTAGAATACCGCAAGGCCGTGTATTCTGCCATTGGATATGCCTGTATTGAAACTTCAGCGACTGAGGGGTTGGGATTGGAAGAATTGGCCACCCTACTCAAAGGAAAAACCACCTTACTGAGCGGACATAGCGGTGTAGGCAAGAGTACGCTCATCAATGCAATTGAGCCGGATTTAAATCTTCGAACGGGTGCCGTGAGCAGTAGCCACAACAAGGGGCAACACACGACCACCTTCGCGGAGATGCATCCATTGCAAATGGGTGGAGATATTATTGACACCCCTGGAATTAAAGGTTTTGGATTGGTCAACATGGAAGATACCGACCTCAGCCATTTCTTCCCGGAAATTTTTGCCATCAGTAAGGAGTGCAAATTCCATAACTGTAAGCATATTAATGAACCTCAGTGCGCCGTGAAGGCCGCTTTAGACGAACATAAAATTGCACCAACTCGTTACGAGAGTTATCTTAACCAACTAAATGATCAAGATGAAACTACACATTACCGCAGTACTGACTATTAGTGCATTAGCATTGGCCTCATGTGGCACACAAAAAGAGGCGGCAGAAGCTGCTGCACCGGCCCCTGTCGTTAAAGTGAATGAAGCCTTGGATTGGTCAAAGAAAACTAGCGAAGCGCGCTATTTGTATAGCCAGAGCATGCAATTGGCCACGGACAGACTTCAGCAACAAATGGATCGAGGCAATACCGTAGGGAAAGCTGTATTTATCGAGCCAGCTTTCTTGTTGTTCAACCAAAATATGACCTACGAATACTTTGGAAATTTCGGACAGGTGGGCGACGAATTCATGGTAGGTGAACTTCGTGGATACTGCCGTAATCAATACGAGCCTATGGCAATAGATTTTTTGCGCATGTGTCGTGAGGCAGGTGCAGAAATCATCTTGATGGCTCCAGAAAAGGAGGCAACCGAAATTATGCAAGACTTACAAAAACAGGACTTGCAGGTGTTTCCAAGCATGATGACTAGCCAGCCACAATACGGGAAATATGCCGAGAACATCACGCTTCGCGAGTATGCACAGGGAAACCGAGTTGCGCTAGTACTAACGACCAGTTTGGGCGAAGCAAGTGAGTTCACAATGAGCCGTGGACCTAAAGGATTTGAGCTGAATGAACTTCAGAAAACATTTGGCAACAAATTGATCTTATTCCCTAACCCAGCCTTCAATTAAACATGCGTGCCCTGCTCCAAAGAGTTTCACAAGCTAAAGTCGTCGTCGACGGCAAGGTGCATAATGAAATAGGAAAAGGGCTTTTGATTCTCCTCGGTGTTGAGTTTGAGGATACCGAAGAAGATGCACAGTGGCTCTGCGGCAAAATTGCTAAGATGCGCTTGTTCCCTGATCAAGAGGGAGTAATGAACCTAAGCATTCAAGAAGCAGGAGGAGAGTTTTTGGTCATCAGCCAATTCACCTTGCACGCCAGCACAAAAAAGGGCAACAGACCAAGCTATTACAAAGCCTCAAAGCCCCATCATAGCGAACCCTTGTATGAATACTTCATGGAGCACCTATGGATGGAAAGTGACCTCCCCGTAAAAGGCGGTAAGTTTGGCGCAGATATGAAAGTACACTTGGTCAATGATGGTCCTGTTACCATTTGGATAGACTCAAAAAACAAAGAATAATGGCCTTAGATCCCATAGATGTTAATCCAGATTTGCCGCTAGGCAAACTACAAGAGGAGGTCCACGCGTGGATTGCTAACCACGGTGTCCGTTACTTCAATGAACTCACTAACATGGCCCAGCTTAGCGAAGAGGTAGGAGAAGTCGCCCGAATCATCGCACGTCGCTATGGCGAGCAAAGTGAGAAGGAAAGTGATAAGGCCAAGGACTTGGGCGAAGAATTAAGTGATGTACTTTTTGT
>CAJXTR010000149.1 GCA_913060465.1 uncultured Cryomorphaceae bacterium
GCCTGTACCTCTACCGGTGCCCTTTTCACCTCACTTTCATTGAAGAAGATGGGCGGTTGGGTGAATTGGTAAAAGACGAACAATAAGACGCCAATGATCAGGATACTGAACTGCATGGGCACCTTAAAGACGCCGTTGAACAGCAGCCCAAAACGGCTGGTAGAGAGGTTTTCCGCACCTAGGTATCGTTGAACCTGACTTTGGTCGGTTCCGAGGTAACTCAATGAAAGGAACAACCCTCCCGCTAAACCGGACCACAGGGTGTAACGGGTTCCCGGGTCCAAGCTGGTATTGATGATGTGCAGCTTGCCCATTCTTCCAGCGATATCGTAGGCCTCGGGCATGCTCACGGGGATCTTATCCACCAAAAGGTAGGCAGCGATTCCCATCCCACCGAGGATGGTTAACATCTGCCATTTCTGGGTAACGGCCACTGCAGCAGATCCTCCACTCACGGTGTAGAAGACTACAATGAGGCCTATGATGATGATCATAAGGTTGAGCGACAGGCCCAATGCTGCGCTCAAGACGATGGCCGGCGCGAAGATGGTAATGCCCGCTGCTAAGCCGCGTGACATCAAAAACAGGGCGGCAGTAAATAATCGGGTTTTGCGGTCAAAGCGTTGTTCGAGGAATTGGTAGGCTGTTACGGCGCTCATCTTGCGGTAGGCCGGGACAAAGAAGGCGCTGACAAGAATGACGGCGAGTGGTAGTCCAAAGTAGAATTGGATGAACCCCATGTCCTCCGCGTACGCCTGGCCGGGCGTGGACAAGAAGGTAATGGCTGATGCCTGTGTGGCCATGATACCAAGTCCAATGGTCCAAAGGCTCACATCTTTTGAGCCGCTGAGCAATTCCCCGGCGGCTTTACGACGTGTTTTGTAGACCCCATAACCGACGATCGCGGCCAGGGTTCCCAGCAATACCAACCAATCTAAAGCGTGCATTTACACGTATTGACGCGTGATGAAATAGAACGCTACAATTTCCGCCACCAAAAGCGCGACGACGCCGATGTAGTATTTTTTCCAGTTGACGATTGAGCTGTTCTTAATGGTCATAGTGTAGTAAGTTTTGTAATAGTCGTAAAGCTCCTGGAACGCCTTTGGGCAATTCTCTAAAGAGCGACAATCCCGTGTAAATTACGGAACCTTTGCCATAGTCTGCAACCACGGTCGAGTTTTCATACGACGTTCCCGTAGATTCGGTAATGGTTAAAACGCTGCGGTAGCCTTCGTATTCGCTCGGAAAATATAAACCACGCTCCTGCACCCATTGTTCAAAATCTCTTGGGTCCAATTCATTTGGCGATTCCAATACCTCATCTGCTTTCAACGCCACCGGCGCCTCTTCCTCGGTCACACGATCACGCCCCACGGTCAAAGGCACAGGCAATGGCAATGCCATCCCGCTTCGGCCCGCTGTAGTGTAGGTCACCACAAAATTTCCGCCATTGGCCACAAAAGTTTTGATGCGCTCCTCACTCTCCATCAACCACGCTTCGGTGTTAAACGCGCGAATGCCAACCAAAACGGCATCCACTTGATCCCAGAGCTCCGGAGTCTCTTCTGTAATTCTAACCACCTCATAGCCGACACTCTCCAGCGTTTCATCCATTAAATCCCCTGCTCCTTCAATGTAGCCCACTTTGATGCGCTTTTTATTGAGGTCAAGGACGGTTAGCACTGAAGATGCAGGATAATACACATAATGAGTTCCGATGTGGGGATAGCTGATTGTTATTTTTGAATCGATAGTCTTCGGAAAAAACTTGCCCGGATAACTCTCATACCCTAAGAACACGTGATATTTACCAGCTTCCATTTTGGCCGGGATTTCCTCAGTGAAGTGATTCCATCCGGCATTTAATATGGTCGTTTTCTTGGCTAATGTGCGGTTTATTTGTCTATCCGGAGAATTATTCAAGTTGATGAATCCATCATCCTGAATCCCCCAGGCAGGTCTGGCCAAAATCAATTCCCATGAATGCTCCCCCCCATCCTTGGAGTAAATACTGTATCCAATGGTTCCTTTCTTGCCCGTATTCCAATAGACGGTTTGGTCAAACTTCGCATGAATGGCCGGCTCCACCGCAATGGCCTCGCGGTATTCACCTATTGCGCGGTCACTGAGTTTCGCGACAGGCTTGAGGTAAAGCATGATGATGGCGGATTCGTGTTCTAATCGGACCCTGATGTACTTTGTGATCTTTCCCTCGTCGTACAAATCCACTTCGAGCTCTTGCCCTTCGCTAGTGAGTACCTGTGCGGGGTTCAAACCCATATCTTTATTCGGTGCCTTGACCGAAGCCAGTTTCACCTCCACATCAAAATTCAGGGCTTGAAGCGCCAAGGTTGCGGGATACGATG
>CAJXTR010000150.1 GCA_913060465.1 uncultured Cryomorphaceae bacterium
TTTATTCGCCTTGTTTCTTGAACGCTGCAAAGGATTTCAAGAAGTGTCTGTGTTCTAATGAAGGCGAGCCAAAGATAGTCTTATTCGATGGAACATCGTGCATTACCCCGCTTTGGGCGTAAATTTTGACGTTATCGCCTAATGTGAGGTGTCCAATTATACCAACCTGTCCTCCAATCATACAATGTTTGCCGACTGTAGTGGACCCGGCGACGCCCGACTGTGCTGCCATAACGGTGTGTGCGCCAATGCGGACGTTATGGGCAATCATGCATAGGTTATCAATTTTTGCGCCCTCTTCAATAACGGTTTCACCAAGCGCTGCACGGTCAACGGTGGTATTTGCTCCAATACTCACGTTATCCTCAATGCGCACAATGCCCAACTGTGGGATGCGGTGGTAATGACCTTTTTGATCGGGTGCGAAACCGAAGCCTTCTGAACCGATGACGGCACCTGACTTGATGGTTACGTTATTCCCAATGATGGAACCTTGTAAAATCTTCGCGCCATGACCTATGAAGGTGTGCTCGCCTATTGAAGCGCCGGCTTCTACAATAGCTCCGGCGCAAATAATGGCCGTTGAATGAACGTTCGCGTCTTTGGAAATGATGGCGTCGGCACTTTGGCCTGAGGCAGGGGAATACTTGGCTTCAATAAATCGAAGGTGCAAGGCGAAACTTAGGTAAGGATCCTTTACAGAGACTAACGTGGAATTTTCGTTGGTCAATGCTACGTTTTCGCCTACGAAGATGGCACCTGCCTTTGAATCCTTCGCTTGGTCGGCGTATTTCGGGTTGCTTAAGAAACTCAAATCGCCTGGTCCTGCATCCTGCAGCGTAGCTACTCCGGTTATTGGCTGTTGCTCTTTACCGGCGGGGCAGGTGAGTTGGAGGTTGGCGCAAATGGCGCCTAATGTCAATGCCTCGTGTTTCATATCAGGTGTTTGAGTTCTCTTGGGAAGCAAATAAAGTGCCGTTCTACTGGCTCACTCAAAGCTTTGATCGTCATTTGATCTGCAGCTTGACCTATGTCGCTGGTGTGGCCGTCCTTGTAAAGGAGATTGATGTGGCCTTTTTGATTGTTGTAGGCGTGGTTTTTCACCTTTGCTTCGATAAATAGGTATGCCTCTTCGCCCTCAGTAAAGTTGTATTGGTCACGTATCCCTTGCTGTAATTTTTCAACGGTTTCCTTTGCGAAAGGCTCTGCTTGGATACGAATCTTTAATAGGTTTCGGTTGGTGATGCGTCGGCTTAATTGGCCCAAAATGGCATCTTCATGTGCGGTCCAATCCTTGATGCCGCTCATCACATCGAAATCATCGAGTAACAAGAATTTATCTAGGATGGCGGGATTTTCTTCGAAGTCATTCCAGGTGTAATCTGCATTCAAAAAATGTTTGAGTGCTAGAGTGCCTTGAAGATCTGTTCCCTTCTCCGCTAGGTGTTTTGCGCGTTTGAGGATGTTTACCAACATGAATTCCGCGCTGAGAACGGTCTTGTGCATATACACCTGCCAGTACATGAGTCGACGTGCAACCAGGAATTTTTCGACGCTGTAGATCCCTTTGGAATCCACAACGAGCTGGTCATCCTTGACGTTGAGCATTGTTAGCAAACGCTCTGAGTTGACACTTCCTTCGGTCACGCCGGAATAGAAAGAGTCACGGCGCAAATAATCCAAGCGGTCCATGTCCAGCTGTGAGGAAATGAGCTGGTGGAGGAAGGCTTTGGGGTGGTTGTTGGTGAAAATATCAATGGCTGTAGTGAGCTGGCCGGAGAACTCGGTGTTTAGTCGCTCCATAATCTTCAGACTCAACGCTTCGTGGCTCACACCTGGGATCAAAGTGTGCTCAAGCGCATGCGAAAATGGCCCATGGCCGATGTCGTGTAGCAGGATAGCGACTTTAACGCCGCGTTCTTCCTCCTCGGTAATCTCATGTCCTTTTTGTCGAAGCGTGTAGATAGCACGTCCCATGAGATGCATTGCGCCAATAGCGTGGTGGAATCTAGTGTGGTAGGCTCCTGGATAAACAAGGTAGGTTAGGCCCAATTGTGAAATTCGGCGCAACCGCTGGAAGTAGGGGTGATCGATCAGCTGATAAATCAGCGGGTCTTGGATGGTAATAAACCCGTAGATTGGGTCGTTAATGATTTTGTTCTTATTGCTCAAAATGCTGCGTTTTGCCTAAACCGTAAAAATAGCACAGGCGTAGGGGCGAATGCGGTTGCAAAGCGCATTACTTTTAACAGAGTTAAAAACGAAGATTTATGCCAATTATTTTATGGGTCGACGACGAAATTGATATGCTCAAAGGGCACTTGCTTTTTTTGGAAGG
>CAJXTR010000151.1 GCA_913060465.1 uncultured Cryomorphaceae bacterium
GGGCAAGCTACTCACATCACACCGCTACGACCGACTACCCTTGCTGCGTTCCCGCCCTGGGGGATTCACCAGGAGCTGGTTGTGTGAGACTTGCCCGGGACAAAGGTAAGTCACTGTCGGGCCACTGACCAATGAATTTTAACAATTTTTAATCGGTCCTATTGGCCTATATTTGTTGCAACCGCAAAACATTTACCTGCATGCAATCTGATACGCATTTGATTAAACCGTTTGGCCAAAAATTGGCCATTATCCTCATTGTGCTTGGCATAGCAATGTTCATGGTGAGCTATTTAGGCGATCCAGCATTCATGTTCAATAATTTCTGGATAGGTTTTATATACCAATGGTTGATGCCAATTGGCTTAAGCATTTATGGTATTGCACAAGCGAAAAAGGCAAATAATGGCTTTATTAGCTATAAAACAGCCTTAGGCGTTTCGGCCTTCGGTCTTATTCTAGGAACCCTAGTAGTGGTTACCTTCAATAGCTTGATGTACAATGTTATCGATACCGATTTTAAAGCGGTGATGGAGGAGGAGACCCTGCAATTCACTTACGAGCTATTAGAGAAGTTTGGAGCGGATGATGCGCAAGTAGAGGAAGCTATTGCTGAACTAGAGGAGAGAGATTCGTTTGGAATGGTTAGCCAATTCAAAGGAATGACCCTTATTAGTGTCTTCTATTTAGTCATCAGTCTCATCGTTGCTGCTGCGATGAAAAAAGACGAACCTGTAGTCTAATAATACCATGAGCCAACTCGATCTCAGCATTGTAATCCCTCTATTTAATGAGGATGAGAGTTTACCGGAATTGACCCAGTGGATTTCGCGTGTCATGGACCGCGAGGGCTATACCTACGAAATCATTTTTGTCAACGACGGCTCTACCGATAACAGCTGGCAGGTCATCCAGGAACTTCGCGCGGAAAATGCCAACGTCAAGGCCATTTCATTCCGCCGCAACCAAGGCAAAAGCGCGGGCTTGAATCAAGGGTTCAAGGCCGCATCTGGCCAAGTAGTCATCACCATGGATGCTGATCTCCAAGATAGTCCGGAAGAAATTCCGGAATTGCGTAAAATGATCTTGGAAGATGGCTATGACTTAGTAAGTGGCTGGAAGCAGAAACGCTATGATCCTATCACCAAGACACTTCCTACAAAGCTTTTCAATGCGGCTACGCGTCGCATTTCAAAAATTAAACTCAATGACTTTAATTGTGGCTTAAAGGCGTACCGCCTGGAGGTGGTACACAATATTGAAGTTTACGGTGAGATGCACCGCTACATCCCTTTCCTTGCCAAGAATAAAGGCTTTTCCAAAATAGGCGAGAAGGTAGTGCAGCACCAAGCCCGCAAGTACGGAACCACAAAATTTGGTTTAGACCGGTTCATCAATGGCTTCCTTGACCTCGCCACGCTCGCGGTGATGGGCAAGTTTGGCCGCCGTCCTATGCACTTTTTCGGTGCCTACGGTACGTTCATGTTCTTACTCTCTGTTGCCCTTTTGGCCTACCTCGGCGTCTACAAGCTGTGGGCATTAAGTGCTGGCGTTGAGGCCCGATTAATCACTGAAAATCCGTTGTTCTACATCTTGCTGGCGTCAACTATCATCGGCGTGCAGCTTTTCGCTGTGGGATTTGTGGCCGAGTTATTGCTTCGCGAAAGCTCAAAACGCCACGATTACACGATCAACGATAAAATAGGTTTGGATTAATGGCCCAAGCTGCCGATTCCCCAAAGTATGCGTTGATTTCGCCGACGTTCAAGCGTCCGGACGAAGTCACCGAATTCCTCCAAAGTCTTACCGCATTGGACTACCCGCAAAGTGGTTTTGAAATCATCTTAGGCGACGGTACTCCGGGGGATACATTGCGACCAGAATTGGCCCCTTATCTGGACCAATTACCGCTTCAAATCTATTACGAGGAATTTCTGCCCGTCTCGGATGCCCGCAACCGCGCAGCCTCCTTGGCCACGGCCCAGTATTTCATCTTCCTCGACAGCGATTGCATCATCCCGCCCGGCTACCTCCGCGCCATTGATGCTTTCCTCGCCGACCACCCGGATACCACACTTTTCGGCGGTCCCGATGCGGCCTCAGCCGATTTTACCGACCTGCAAAAGGCCATCAACTTTTCGATGACCAGCTTCCTTACCACCGGAGGCATACGCGGCGGTAAAAACACCCTGACGTCCTACCAGCCGCGTGGATTCAATATGGGCATGAGCGCCGAGCTCTTCCGAGCGGTAGGTGGCTACGACGAAAACTTCGTCTGTGGCGAAGATGTGGAGCTGAGCCTTCG
>CAJXTR010000152.1 GCA_913060465.1 uncultured Cryomorphaceae bacterium
GTTTCTTGGTCCAATTGGACACTCGCCGCAACATGCGGCTCATAAAAGTCCCGCTGTACACAGGTCTGCCCCTCACCTTTATTAATGCGGTCTTCCGGTCGGTCGGCGCTCAATACAATAAGGGGAACATGGGCGTAATAGGCCTCGAGAATGGCAGGATAATAATTGGCCAAGGCACTGCCCGAAGTACAACAAACAGCCACCGGGGCTTCGGTCACCTGACTGCGTCCTAAGGCGTGAAAAGCGGCACTGCGCTCATCACCGAGAACCATCATTTCAAAGACACCTAAGGCTTCTGCTGCTATGATTAACGGCGCATTCCGAGAGCCCGGAGAGAATACAATGGTCTTCACACCCGCTAATGCAAGTGCTTCTAAGGTCCAATGCGCCGTTGCTTTGTTTGAGGTCATTTGTATCTAACTGCGTCCTTCAGGGCAGAGATCTTGTATTCCGTCTCCAACCACTCATTCAAAGGTACGCTGTCCTTGGTAATCCCACCGCCTGCGAAGAATTGAATTCCGTTGCCGTACCATTTCATCGTACGCAACAAGACGTTCGCATATACTGGACCGTCCAACCAGGCCATGTAGCCAGTGTACAATTCACGCGGGTAAGATTCAATTTCTTGCAACACCGCCAAGGCCTCCGCCGTCGGGGTTCCACAAACCGCCGGTGTTGGATGCAAGGCCTCTAAAGTGGCATTGACTTCAAGCTGATCATTATCTGTATTCACCCAGGTCATTAGGTGCTCCACAGGTCCTGCACCAAAAGTAGTTTGAGGTGTTCGCTTAATGTGTCCGCCCATGTTTTTGAGCGTTCTATGAATTTCTTTGGTGACGAACTTCTGTTCCTCAATCTCTTTATCGCCCCAAGCCAGTCCACCCGCTAATCGTGTGCCTGCCAGCGACATAGACCTGTAGCCATCTTCTATTTCTTCAAGAAGAACTTCTGGTGTGGCCCCCATCCAAGAACCGAAATGATCGTGGTGAAAAGCAAACACTGTGCAGTTTGGAAATTGAGCACAAAGCGCCTCAAAACTTTCTTGAGCAAGTATACGGTCCGATTCCATGAAGTGCGTTCTGCTCAAGACCACCTTATTGACCCTTTTTTCTTGAATGTATTGCAATACACGCCCTACCTCTTCTTGGTAGGTGTTGGCATCTTTATTTTCCCAACAATCAAGATTTTGTGCTCCGAAGTGGCGCCAAAAATCGGCTATTTCAATGGTTCCATTGCGTTTGAATCCTTGCGCATCCCAACTAAATCCTCTGATCAAAAGATCACTCGCCTCAGTCGGTGCATTCGTGTAAGCGTAAGCCTGAAGCGATTTTCCAGGGAATTGGACGAGGAGTTCGAGCATTATTTACGTTGCTTGATAAAATTCAACAACTTGACCATAGAGATTAACTCTCCTTGCTCATTTTCAACTCTGATTTGGAATAAATGAGACGTTCGCCCCTTGTGCAGACATTCCGCGGTAGCAATCAATACGCCGGTGCGAGCACTCTTCACATGATTTGCACTAATCTCTAATCCCACGGCAGCCTCTTTCGCTGGATCTATCAACATTTGAGAGGCAGCCGAACCGACACTTTCCGCTAAAGCCACTGTGGCACCACCATGTAAGATTTGCATAGGTTGGTAAACCTGCGGACCCACAGGCATCGTCGCCACGAGCTTTCCAGTCTCAGGATCGGCATCTACATACTTGATTCCCAGAGTCTCCATTAACGTGCCGGGACAGGCTTCGTTGAATTTTCTAAGGACCAATTCTTTATCTAAGGGGACATTCATCGAGTGCAAAAATACTATCCTTTTGGGTCGTTGGAAAATCGGAACGAAAAAAAGCCTAAATCCCCAAGAACCGAGTTAAATTTGCCCTTCTGTAACCTTAGGAAAACAAAGGATAAAATGATCACTGTAACGTTCCCAGACGGCAACCAAAGAACCTACGAGAAAGGCACCAGCGCCATGGAGGTCGCAATGAGCATCTCGCACGGCTTGGCAAGAAACATTCTTTCTGGCACCTATGATGGCCAGACTATTGAATTGAATGATCCATTGACCACGGACGGTACGTTGCAGTTTTTCACATGGAACGACGACGGCGGAAAAAAGGCGTTCTGGCACAGTTCAGCGCACGTACTCGCCCAGGCCATCCTCCATTTCTATCCTGAAGCTAAGCTGACCATAGGTCCGGCCATCGAGAAGGGATTCTACTACGACGTCGACTTTGGCGATGAAATGATTTCTGAAAAAGATTTCGAGAAAATCGAAAAGCAAATGTTGGAATTTGC
>CAJXTR010000153.1 GCA_913060465.1 uncultured Cryomorphaceae bacterium
GAGATTACACCTTGGGTAAGGAAGAGGGAACGCTCTCGATTTTTTACGCAGAAAACCAGAAGGCTTTTGGTGCACAGAACTATTATACTAGTGCCTTTCCGGATCAATTTGAAGCGACATCGACACGTGTATTTGCCTTTGGCTTGGACGAAACAATAGGACAGAAAACGGATTATAGTTTCGATATGAACTTTGTTACAGGTACAGACCGCTTTGAGCTCTATCGTGAGACGGCCGGTTTAGGTGGTTTTGATGCCAGTGAAGTTGCCTATGATAAACTTGCTTCGGGCAGGTATTACCGCGCAGCGGATGGCGATACAGCAGCTTCTTGGTACAGCGGCCCCAATTTCCATCGAACCCTCGTCTTTAATTTGAACACGCGCTTGAGTCACCGTTGGAACGTTGAGAACGAAACCAGTTTTGGATACAATCAACGCTATGATGAGATTCATTCTAATGTGCTTGGAGGGGATTGGGAAATAAATCTCGTGCCGGGCTGGGAAGGGTATACCATGGACAAGGGTGCCTCCACTATCGATTTTTCTTGGTTTGCGGAGCATAAGTTCACCCGAGGCAGGTATCAAATTCGTGCAGGAGGGATGTTGAACTACCATGATGGTCCTTCCGGGGATTCTTCCTACTTCTTCGCGCCATCAGCGGATCTATTGTACCGTTTAAGCAAAACATCTTCACTCTACGCCACCGCCAATAGATCCATGCGATACCCAACTTACACTGATTTGTATTACAACCGCGGGGGAGCTCAAGGATCTATCGATCTAAAGCCCGAGACTGCTTGGAATTATGAGGCAGGGTACAAGGCTAAATTGGGCGACCTATATGTAAATGGAGCCTTATTCCATAGACGTTCAAAAGATTTGATTGATTGGGTAACCTACCCTAATGATCCTATTGCTTATGCTTCAAACATCACCGCTCTTGCCTTAACCGGAGTAGAGGGAGGTATGAGCTACACTGCGCAAAAGAGAAAGCAGATGCTTCGACGCGCCTCGGTTCAGGCGGCTTTTATGAAAGGTGCAAGCCCAGAGGTTGACTTCGCGAGCCTTTATGCTTTAGATTACTTACAGGCCAAGATTACGGCGCGTGCCACCCAAAAACTAGGCATGGGCTTCTTTGCGAATTACGCCTTGACCTTACAAGATCGTATGGGCACCTACTACAGTGGTGGAACCGAAGTAGAATACCGCCCTTTTGCACTGCTTGATTTAAAGGTATACTACGCGCCAGCGGCGGGATTGTTTAAACGCCAATTCCCATTCCAGGCATTCGTCAATATCAACAACGCCTTTGATACCCAATACTACGATCGCGGGAATGTAATCCAGCCGGGTCGTTGGGTAAGTATGGGATTTGAGTTTAGATTTAGGTAATGGAATTAAGGGACTTGACATATTTAGGGGAAGAGACGGATGCAAAAATGCCCGTCCTATTCTTAGGGCATGGAAGTCCCATGAATGCTATTGAGGAAAACGTCTTTGTCAAGGGCTTTCGAGATGTAGGGAAACGATTGCAAAAGCCCAAGGCGATACTTTGTATATCTGCACATTGGGAAACCTACGGCACCAAGGTTACTGCGATGGAAATGCCCAAGACTATCCATGATTTTGGTGGGTTTCCGCCGGCTTTGTATGAAGTGCAGTATCCCGCGCCTGGCAGTCCAGAATTGGCCCGAATGACAAAAGAATTACTCCATGATTGTGAGCTCGATCATCATTGGGGTTTAGATCACGGTGCATGGAGTGTGATTAAACACATGTATCCGGATGCTGATGTTCCGGTGGTCCAAATGAGTTTGAATCGTTACAAAACTCCAGCCGAGCATATCGCCTTAGCAAAAGAGCTAGATGCTTTGCGCAATAGAGGAGTACTTATTGTCGGAAGCGGAAATATGGTTCACAATCTGAGAATGGTCGCGTGGGATAGATTGAACGATTCTTTTGGATTCGATTGGGCTCAAGAGGCCAATGCTCGAATGAAAGCAATGATTGTATCCAATGATTTGCAAGGATTGGCCAATTTCTCCAAAGCAGGTAAAGCCTTCGAAAACGCAATACCCACTCCAGAGCATTATTTGCCGATGCTTTACGCGACTGCCTTACGTGGTGAGGATGAAAATATTTCCTTCTTCAACGACAGTTATTTAGCTGGGGCCTTGTCCATGACCTCCATTTTGATCGGAGGCTAATTACTTGAGCTT
>CAJXTR010000154.1 GCA_913060465.1 uncultured Cryomorphaceae bacterium
TTAACTTTGTCGCGCGTGTTTAGAATGCGTCTAAATAATATGATCACAGTTTCAGATACAGCTAAGGCAAAATTAACTGCCTTAATGGCCGAAGAAGGAAAGACCCTCGAGTCCACCTACATCAGTGTAGGCGTGGAAAGCGGAGGATGTTCTGGCCTTTCTTACACGATGAATTTTGTGGAAGAAATGCCGGAAAATGCCGAAGTATACGAGCACAATGGCGTCAAAGTCGTTGTCGAGAAAAAAGCGCTTTTGTACCTCATCGGAACCACCTTGGAGTACAGCGGCGGTCTGAACGGCAAAGGATTCAACTTTAATAACCCAAATGCGACACGCACCTGCGGGTGTGGCGAAAGCTTCGCAGTATAACCTATGAGCGACGAAATCTTAGACGAAATCACCGCGTCCGATTATAAGTACGGCTTCACTACGGACATTGAGAGCGACAAGGTGCCTCCCGGCTTGAACGAGGAGGTCATCCGCATCATCAGTGCCAAGAAAAACGAGCCGGAATGGATGCTGGAATGGCGATTAGATGCGTTCCGCACCTGGTCAGAAATGGTAGAGCCGGAGTGGCCTAATGTCACTTATGCGAAACCTGATTTTCAGGCCATCTCGTATTACAGTGCCCCGAAGCAGAAAAAAGAATTGGCTAGCCTCGATGAGGTAGATCCAGAGTTGCTAAAAACCTTCGAACGTTTAGGCATCAGCTTGGACGAGCAAAAAAGATTGAGCGGTGTGGCGATGGATGTTGTTGTGGATTCTGTATCTGTGGCAACCACCTTCAAAAAGACCTTGGCTGAAAAAGGCATCATCTTCTGTTCGATGAGTGAAGCCATTCAGGAGCACCCGGAATTGGTCCGTAAATACCTCGGAACCATTGTTCCAAAACGCGATAACTTCTACGCAGCGCTGAACAGTGCGGTCTTCACGGATGGCTCTTTCTGTTATATCCCAAAAGGGGTGCGTTGTCCTATGGAGCTTAGCACCTACTTCCGCATCAATGAAGCCGGTACGGGTCAATTCGAGCGCACGCTTGTCGTGGCCGATGAAGGTTCCTATGTGAGCTACCTCGAGGGTTGTACGGCGCCATCGCGAGACGAAAATCAGTTGCACGCGGCTGTTGTGGAGCTGATCGCGCTTGACGATGCAGAGATAAAATACAGTACTGTACAGAACTGGTATCCTGGTGATGCCGAAGGAAAAGGCGGGGTATTCAACTTTGTAACTAAGCGTGGTCTCTGTGAGCGCAATGCCAAGATTAGCTGGACGCAAGTGGAAACAGGATCTGCCGTTACCTGGAAATACCCTTCGTGTGTTTTGAAAGGCGACCACAGTGTAGGTGAATTCTATAGTGTCGCTGTGACGAACAAATTCCAGCAAGCAGATACCGGAACGAAGATGATTCACCTGGGTAAAAACACCAAGAGTACCATCATCTCTAAGGGTATTAGCGCCGGTAAAAGTCACAACAGTTACCGCGGGTTGGTACGCGTGGGGGCTCGTGCAGAGAATGCACGAAACTTCAGCCAATGTGATTCGCTTTTGATGGGCGATCAATGTGGCGCGCACACTTTCCCGTATATCGAGGCCCAAAACCCAACCGCACAGATTGAACACGAAGCCACAACTTCGAAAATTGGCGAGGACCAATTGTTCTATTGTAACCAACGCGGAATTGGCACCGAAGAAGCCATCGCACTTATCGTGAACGGCTATTGTAAAGAAGTATTGAACCAGCTGCCCATGGAATTTGCCGTGGAAGCACAAAAACTATTGGAAGTCTCACTTGAAGGCTCCGTAGGATAAGATCATGCTAAAAATTAAAGACCTCCAAGCCCAAGTAGAAGATAACCAGATTCTCAAGGGCATTAACCTAGAAATCAACGCTGGTGAAGTTCATGCCATCATGGGCCCTAACGGTTCAGGAAAATCAACCTTGAGCAGTGTCATTGCCGGACGTGAAGAATACGAAGTAACCGGTGGTGCCATCGACTTTGACGGTGAAGACCTTTTAGACCTCGATCCGGAAGAGCGTGCGCACAAAGGTATTTTCTTGAGCTTCCAGTACCCTGTGGAAATCCCTGGGGTAACGGTAAGTAACTTCATCAAAACCGCCATCAACGAAAGCCGCAAGGGCCGTGGCGAAGAGCCGATGGAAGCCCGCGAGATGTTGGCCAAAATGCGTGAGAAGAGCGCCTTGCT
>CAJXTR010000155.1 GCA_913060465.1 uncultured Cryomorphaceae bacterium
CCAATTCGACGCGCGATGGTTTTTAAAATGTGTGAGCTCTAATTGCTTGACCAAAAGGTTTTCCATAGCTACAAAAATAGGCTTCTAAGGTTCAAAATTTATACTATTTTTGGCGGACTCAACTCAAAAGCATTATGGCTAAGAAGAAACAACAACCAGCTACTGAAGAAAACCTAGGATTTGATAGTGTAGAACAAACCCTAACCAAGACGGAACAGTTCCTAGAGAACAATGCGCGTCAGGTAGGAATCGCTGTGGGTGCAGTGGTTGCAGTAGTATTGGTGTTATTCGCTTACAACACATACGTAGTTAAACCAAAGGCAGAAGAAGCTGCTAAAGAAATGGCTAAAGCCATCAAATGGTTTGAAACAGATTCAATGGACCTTGCATTAAACGGCAATGGCGCATACCTCGGTCTTCTAGATATCATGGACGAATACAGCGGTACACCTTCAGGTAACAGCGCACATTACTATGCAGGTATTGCCTACTACAACCAAGGTGATTTTGAAAACGCCATTGATCAAATGGACCAATACAGTGCATCTGATGTTGCTACCGCTGCAATGGCAAACGGTGTGATCGGTGACGCTTTTGTTGAATTGGGCCAAATGGAAGATGCTGTAGATTTCTACAACAAAGCCTACAAAGCAACCAACAATGATTTCACCACTCCTCTCTTCATGTGGAAAGCAGGTCTTGCTTATGAAGCATTAGGTGAGAATGGTAAAGCGGTTAAACTATACGAGCGCATCCAAGCGGAATACCCGAACAGCCGTCAAGCTTCAGGTATTGCTGGCGTTATCGCTGCTTTGAAATAATCCATGGCAACTGCCCACCAGCATTTAGACAGTACAAACAACTCCTCAGTTCCTTCGGGAGCTGGGAAAGTTGTTGCTATTATTCGTGCTGAGTGGAATCACGAAATCACTCACGGGCTGGCCGAAGGGGCACGTACAACATTGATCGAGCATGGGGTTGATCCCGAGCACATCATTTCTGTTGATGTTCCCGGTGCCGTAGAGCTCACTTATGCAGCGAAGCGCATTCACGAACAGGAAGAACCTGATGCCGTCATTATGGTCGGTTGTGTCATTCAAGGCGAAACCAAACACTTCGATTACGTTTGTCAAAGCGTGACCTATGGAGTGACAGAGCTAAACCTAAGCTATGACGCCCCCACCATCTTCTGTGTCTTGACGGATAATACCATAGAACAAAGCCGTGCCCGCTCCGGAGGCGTTCACGGAAACAAAGGTGTTGAGGCTGCTGTGGCCGCGCTAAAAATGATGGCGCTCTAAACAACCATCGACCTTTTTTCTTGTTACTTTAGGGCAAACCCTAAAAACAACTCACATGAAAAAATGGATACTCGGTGCTGCCATGCTCACATTGGCTCTTCCGACAAACGCACAAGAACTTCCACAACCTTCGCCTAACGCTACAGTTATGCAGCGCATAGGTCTTACGGATTTTACCCTTACCTATAGCCGTCCAGAAACACGCGGTCGCACCATCTTTGGTGATCTTGTTCCTTACAATGAAGTTTGGAGAACCGGTGCCAATGCTTGTACGAAAATCAGTGCAACTACGGACTTCACCATGAATGGCAATGAAGTAAAGGCAGGAGAATATGCCTTGTTTACTATTCCAAGAGAAGAAGATTGGACCATTATCCTATCTACCCAAACGAACCTTTGGGGCAACTCTGGATATTCCGAAGACGGCGATGTATTGAGATTTAACGTGCGTGCTCAAAAGGGTGATTTTGATGATAGCTTCACTATGGGCTTTCAATCACTGAGCACAAAAGGTGGATACCTTGTACTCGAATGGGCCGATACCGAAGTGAGCATTAACCTAGGCGTTGATTCAGAAAGTGAAAGCGCTAAAAACGTTGCGCGTGCGCTCTCAGATGCAAACCGTGCCTACAGAAATGCTGCGAGCTACTACAGCGATCAAGGGGATCATGAGAAGGCCTTGAAAACCATTGAAACTGCAGTAGAATTAGACCCACAAAGCTGGTACACCCAATGGGTTAAGGCAGAAATCCTACATGCATCAGGCGACAATAAAGCTGCGCTAAAACAAGGAAAGCTCGCCGTGGATATGGGCCAAAAATACTACGACAGCGTAGGTGGCACTTTTACCTACCGTGCAGGTTTAGAAAAAGACATGAAAGGCTGGAAATAATCCG
>CAJXTR010000156.1 GCA_913060465.1 uncultured Cryomorphaceae bacterium
CAGAAATCAACCAATACAGGCTTATCTGATTTCATTACTACTTCTTCAAAATTCGATTCGTTGATTTCGAGTGCCATAATCTTATGTATTTTCTAATTGGAGATTCAAAAGTAGTACCAAATTACCCCACGAATTGATAGACTGAGACTATAACGGCATTGATGTTATTCACAGCATGCACCCTTGAGGTGTTAACAACCTAGAGCAATATTATCTTTTGCACCTCACCACCAACACGTACGTAATACATGCCCCTAGGCCAATTCGCAGTATTAATGCGCTGGGGCCCGTCAATGCTCATTGATAAATACAATTCACCGGCTGCACTATGAACCAATAAGTCTGTGCTTTGAGTGCCTCCGTTAATTTCAATAAAATCCTGCGCAGGGTTTGGACTTACGTACCAATTATTGGCCGATCGCTCGTCCAACCCAACGATATACGACAGTCCAAAGGCGAAACTTCCTATAAACCCATTTGCTGTCGTATCAAGTTCAATCCACCGTTCGGGATAATCCTTTGCCACATCGAACTGAATCAATGAATCTCCTTTAAAGTACAATTGGGTTGTTATGGTATCTGTAAACCAAGCATTGGTCAGATAACCTTTTAGATGAATATGTGACGGACGTGAAGGGTAAATACCCGGAAGTTCGGTATGTAGTACCGTCGACTTCCCGGAAAGTTGCAAATTCCCTCGATAAGCGAAGTCATTGGGGTTTCCATCCACATTGCTGTATTCCCCACTTGCATCAGCATGCCAAAGCTCAAGGGTATAGGGACTTGGTAACGTATCAAGATCTACGGTATCACAATTATAGGTCACATAAAATGTCAATTCTAAGGAGCGAGCTACGTTTGCGATTCCAGGTTGAAGCGTATCATTTTTGATGCTAGGCGCGCCATGCACAAAGTAAGGACCTAGCTGATCCGGTGTAGTAATACAGTTTACCTGCGCACGTACGTGAACACCAAGGAAACATAGTATTATCCACAAATTCCTCATTACGAATTAATCTTAGGCATCAAATACGGATGAAGTTCGAGTTCATTAAGTAAACCTTTATCAATGGATACTTTAAAGTCTTTCACAGGTAGTTTCACATCGAGTTCTTCAACGGTGTCAATAACATGAAGTTTGACACGTTTTTTGCCCGGATACATCTTCAAGATTTCATGTAGCTCATCAACAAGCTTAGTATCAAGGCGATCGAGTGCCACTTGTATATCCAGGGATTTTGAATTTTTCTCGAGGATATCGCCTAAAAGACTGACATCCGCGACATCAACAGACAGACGCTCGACGAAGCCCTCTCCTTGGCGCTGGTTGAATTTTCGCCCACGGGCTTTTACATGAAGTAACTGCTCATTCTCGAAGTAGTGCTTGAACTTTAGGTAATCTTCACCGAAGAGTTTAAACTCATAGTCACCCGTGAAATCTTCCATTCTAAAGATGCCCCAGCCTTTGCCCATCTTGGAAATACGGTGCTGTGCGTCCGTAACAATCCCTGCGACAGTTACCTCACGTCCAATGACACTTTCGACATTGTTCAAACGGTTAAGTTCAGCCGAACAGAAGTACTTTATCTCCACTCGATAATCATCCAAAGGATGTGAGCTCAAATACATTCCATTGATCTCTTTTTCCTTTTTCAAAGCAATGATGGACGGCCATTCAGATACCTCGGGCATTCGTGGTGGTGGAAGTTCTTCTGCCGATCCTTCTCCAAAAAGAGAGGCCTGAGCGCTCTCTGCGTCGTTCTTTTTATTCTGAATGTATTTGATCGCTTTTTCCACAAAAGTCCGTCCGCCTTCTTCCTCAGCGAAATACATCGCACGATGGGTATTTGGAAAATCGTCCATGGCACCCCCAAGTATTAAGCATTCGATAGTTTTTCGGTTGGCTTGACGCAGGTCGATGCGCTCCAATAAATCGAAAAGGTCCTTGTACACACCACCTTCTTCTCGTTGAGCGATTATTTCGCGTACGGCATTCTCCCCTACGCCTTTCATTCCGCCCATTCCGAATCGGACAGCGCCTTCGTTATTCACACTAAAGCGCAACAAACTTTCATTCACAGATGGCCCTAATACAGGGACCCCGATGCGTCGGCATTCCTCCATGAAGAAGGTAACTGCCTTCAAATCCGACATGTTGTTCGAAAGCACAGA
>CAJXTR010000157.1 GCA_913060465.1 uncultured Cryomorphaceae bacterium
ATACAGTATTTGAGGAAGTCTTCCGCCAAATCCATATTCATCTCAAGGTCGTAGAATGCCATCTCCGGTTCGATCATCCAGAACTCGGCAAGGTGACGAGTGGTGTTCGAGTTTTCTGCGCGGAACGTAGGTCCAAAGGTGTAGATCTTACCTAGTCCCATAGCACCTAATTCTCCTTCCAGCTGTCCACTCACAGTAAGATGGGTTTCTTTGCCAAAGAAATCATCGGCAACATCACCACCCGAAGCAGGCAGCGTACTCACGCGGAACATCTCGCCCGCACCCTCAGCATCAGAACCCGTAATGATAGGGCTGTGCCAGTTAAAGAAACCTTCTTTATTAAAGTAGTTATGTATTGCGAAACTCAACGCGTGACGCAAACGGAATACCGCGCCAAAAGTGTTTGTGCGAGGGCGAAGGTGGGCGATTTCACGCAAGAACTCTAAACTGTGTTTTTTTGGCTGCAATGGGTAATCTTCTACCGGTGCATCTCCTAAGATTTCGAAGCTTTGTGCAATAACCTCTACGCTTTGACCACGGCCTTGGCTCTCCACAAGTTCACCCGTTACAGCGATACAAGATCCTGTAGTAATGCGCTTGAGTTCATTTTCGTCTTCTTTTTCGAAGTCGACCACACATTGAAGCGTGGCAAGGCAGGAGCCGTCGTTTAAGGCGATGAATCGGTTACTGCGGAACGAACGAACCCATCCTTTTACGGTTACGGTTTGGCCAATTTGCGGTTGGTGTAGGAGTTGTTTAATGCTCATTGCTTTCGTCTTTGCTACAAAGATGCTGTTTCGCGGTGAATTATGCCCGATTAACAGTCAAAAAAAAGTGTGAAAACTAGGTTTTGGCACAAAAGTTGCTCAAAGGTGGAAACAAAAGAAACGTTTTTTGGTTATAACGTTTCCAAGCAGTGCCCCAACCCTTATGGATCCTGAAAAAATTAAAATTGTCATTTCCAGCCTCGAGCTCTTCAAGAGTTACGGTGTGAAGGCTGTGACTATGGATCAAATCAGTCAAAACTGCGGCATTTCGAAAAAAACGCTGTACAAGCATTTTAGCAATAAGGTTGACCTCATGGAACAGGCCTTTGATTTTGCTGCAGGTCAAATGGGTGCGGAATTAAATTCAAACCTTGCGGCGATCGATGGTAATGCCATTGACCAGCTTTTTGCCTTAGAACAATTCGCCGAGCAAAAGTTGCGCGGGGAAGAAGATAAGTTGTTGGCCCAATTGGACTTGTATTACCCAGAAGTGGCACACGCCATTAATGCAAAGCGGGAGTCCATTGTGAGTGAGATTACTAAGGCAAACCTTCATCGCGGCATTGCAGAGGGAATTTACCGTAACGACATCAACGTCGAATACATCACCATTCTGTACTACGGGCACATCTTGGCGGTTCACGAAACCATCGTGGCCAAAGAATCATTGAACCTAAACGAACTGAGAAAGGCATCGCTGCGCTACCACATTCGCGGCATTGCTTCGCTCAAGGGATTAGAATACCTCAATCAAAGAATACATCAAAACAATTCATGAAACACACACTCCTAACTTTGAGTATGCTTGCCGCCTCGATGGCTTTTGCACAGCAGAAATTCACCCTGCAGGAGGCCCAGCAATACGCGCTGGACAATGCCTACGGGATGGAAATTGCTGAGCTTGAGATCGATCGCGCTAAGCAAATCTATCGTCAAAATTTAGCCTACGGATTACCACAGGCATCGGCCTCGGGTCAATACGTTTACAACGTAGAACTGGGCGCATTGGTTACTGATTTCAACGGTGACGGCGTCCTAGAGGAATTGGTCTTTGGTACTGACTACCAAGCACAGGCAGGTCTTGTAGTGAACCAACTCATTTTCGATGGTTCATACGTTGTCGGTTTGATGGCAGCGAAAGTCCTTAAAGACGGGGCCGCTATCGGTGCCGAGAAAACTCGTGCAGAATTGCACCGCGACGTAGCTAAAGCGTACCACCTCGCCCTTCTAAGCGCAGAGAGCGTTGAAATCTTGAAGGCGAACGAAGGATACCTAGCGAACCTGGCTGAAGAGATGCAGAAAATGAATGCCGCCGGTTTAGTGAGTAAGGCAGATGCAGACCAGATGATGCTGAACTACAACAACATTAAGAATGCCGTGCGCTACAGCGAAG
>CAJXTR010000158.1 GCA_913060465.1 uncultured Cryomorphaceae bacterium
GATGGACCATGAATACCAGCGAAAATTGGGACAGGTTCCATGCCATCCTTTACAACCGTTGGGGGCTCAAGGTCTTTGAAACCACAGCGCCGACCTTTGATTGGGGAGCGGATTATGATGGTGAGATTCTCACTCCAGGGGTGTATTTTTACCAAGTCGAAGCTGAAAACAGATGCGGCGTCGTCACCGAAGAAGGAACCCTACACATTACCTATTAATATGATTACTGTATACCACAATCCACGTTGTCAAAAGTCCCGTGAAGCCCTTGCACACCTTGACGAAAAGGGTGCCCAGTACAATGTTCGTCTCTACATGAATGACGAGGAAAGCATGACGGCTGCTGAGCTGGAAGATGTTTTGGAAGCGCTAGATATGGATGCCATAGCATTGGTCCGCACCAAAGAAGCCCTTTGGAAAGAAGAGTTTAAGGATTTAGAACTTGATGAGGATGAGATAATCCTTGCGATGATTGAACATCCTCGTTTGATGGAGCGACCAATTATTGTAAACGGGAGCAAAGCTGTTGTTGCGCGTCCTGCGGACGCGATGGATGCCATTCTTTAGGCGAGCGAAGCGAGCCAAATCCCAAGATTTAACCCACAAAAAAACCCGAGCCGGAGGCTCGGGTTTTTTCATATACTTTCAACTGAAATCTTATTCAGCAGCTTCTTCCTTGTGACCAATGATAGCGTGAGCTAGTTTAGGGTTGATGGCTTCAAGACCAATCAACGTAAGCCAGTAGCCTACGAAAAGACCTAGGAATGCCAACATTGAAAAGCCCATCAAGGCAACAATCAAGAAAACGAGGAAACCGATAAATTTCATAGTGGTTGTTCTTTAATAGGCCTCAAAGATACATCACACAAATGTTTCAATAGGATTTCTGTGCCGTAAATTTGTCCTGTAGATTTCGAACCTAATCAACACATGATGGACTACAGAATAGAACACGATACAATGGGCGAGGTGAAAGTACCTGCCGACAAGTATTGGGGTGCGCAAACAGAGCGCTCAAGAAATAATTTCAAAATTGGCCCTGAGGCTTCTATGCCACAAGAAGTGATTGAGGGCTTTGCTTACTTAAAAAAGGCTGCAGCTTACGCGAACTGCGATGCAGGTGTTTTGAGTGCGGAAAAACGCGACTTAATTGCAGCGGTTTGTGATGAGATTTTAGAAGGTAAGCACTGGGACCAATTCCCTTTGGTCGTATGGCAAACCGGGTCTGGAACGCAGAGCAACATGAATACAAACGAGGTGATCTCCAACCGTGCTCACGTCCTTGCAGGCGGAACCCTAGGAGAAGGTAAAAGCCTCATCCACCCGAACGACGATGTAAATAAGAGTCAGAGCTCGAACGATACTTTCCCAACCGGGATGCACATCGCGATCTACAAGAAACTTATCGAAAATACTATTCCAGGCGTTGAGCTGCTTCGCGATACCCTCGAGGCAAAGAGCAAAGAGTTCTGGAAAGTGGTAAAAATTGGTCGTACTCACCTCATGGACGCCACACCATTGACCTTAGGACAAGAGTTCTCAGGTTACGTGAGCCAATTAAACCATGGCCTTAAAGCCTTGCGCAATACACTCGACCACATGAGTGAAGTTGCCCTAGGTGGAACGGCTGTAGGAACTGGGATCAACACACCGGACGGTTATTCTGAGACGGTTGCGAAATACATCGCCGAGTTCACGGGCTATCCATTCCGTACGGCTGAAAATAAATTTGAGGCCTTGGCAGCGCACGATGCTTTAGTTGAGACACACGGTGCCTTGAACCAATTGGCCGTATCATTAAATAAAATCGCCAACGATATTCGTCTCCTCGCTTCAGGACCGCGTTCGGGTATTGGGGAAATCATCATCCCAGCCAACGAGCCAGGATCATCCATAATGCCAGGTAAGGTCAACCCAACGCAAGCGGAAGCCATGACCATGGTCTGTGCCCAAGTGATGGGGAACCAAACTACCGTAACCATCGGAGGCGCTCAAGGTCATTACGAGCTGAATGTATTCAAGCCAGTGATGGCATACAATGTGCTCCAAAGCGCTACCCTCATCGGCGATGCATGTGTGAGCTTCAACGAGCACTGTGCTGTGGGCATCGAACCAAACTACAAGGCAATCGAAGCACACTTGAACAACTC
>CAJXTR010000159.1 GCA_913060465.1 uncultured Cryomorphaceae bacterium
GGAAAACGCAAGCATGCGGTTTTGTACATGTATGATGCACAAATGCTTTTCGATGCTAAGGTGACGTGGAACCACCAGGAATGGCGTGTTGACGAGATCCTCGACAGTCTGATTGCTGCAAAAACCATTTTGCCAACCATCGTCGTGGGGCTACATAATGGTGGCATGATGCGCAACTTTGAATACTTTCCACAGAAGCCGTTTAATACCTTAAAAAGTAAATTTTCAGATTCTACCATGGCGGATATTGCCATGCGCTATGGGTCCGATTCTACGTTCCCAGTGCAAAGTGATAAGTACTTGCAATACATGGTCGAGGGTGTGAAGCCGCTCGTGGATTCAACGTTTGCGGTATATACAGATAAAAGTGCCACTGCTGTGGCTGGGAGTTCTATGGGAGGCTTGATGAGCATGTATGCCATTGGTGAATACCCGGAAGTCTTTGGAACTGCGCTCTGTATGAGTACGCACTGGCCGGGAGGCTTCGCGCCTAATGAGGAGATTCCCAATGCCTTTCAAGCTTATGTGGCGGAATACCTCCGTCCGGATCGCGTAGGTAAGATTTACTTTGATTATGGTACGGAGACCTTGGATGGGATGTATGAGCCGTTCCAAAATCAGATTAATGAGGTTTTGCTCGATAATGGTTTTGAGTCAGAAAAGAATTGGACCACGCAGAAGTTCCCAGGTGCGGCACACGATGAGAAAAGTTGGGCCAAGCGACTTCATGTTCCTCTCACTTTCGCATTCGCAAAGCAGAGGTAGCGAAAAAAAATCCTCTAAAACAAAAAACCCGGGCGCGGAGCGCCCGGGTTTTTTAATGGTTAATATTTTGCTCTTCTATTTAGAAAGAATCAATAGCGTTGTTCAGCGTAGCCGAAGGACGCATGATGGCAGTTGCCTTGGCGTCGTTCATAAAGTAATACCCGCCAATATCTGCCGGTTTACCTTGTACGGCGATAAGCTCCTCAACAATGGTGTTTTCGTTACTACTTAAAGCCTCTGCCAGCGGCGCAAAAGTAGCCTTGAGGTCAGCGTCCTCGTTCTGATTCGCCAATTCCTGTGCCCAGTACATTGCTAGGTAGAAATGAGACCCACGGTTGTCAATGCCGCCTAGGCGACGCGTTGGGCTCTTATCATTATCCAAGAACTTTGAGGTTGCATCGTCCAAGGTGCGTGAGAGTACTGCTGCTTTGGTGTTGCCGTCTTTTTCCGCGAAATGCTCCAAGCTCACGCCGAGTGCTAGGAATTCACCCAAGCTGTCCCAGCGCAAGTAGTTTTCGCTCGTGAGCTGTTCTACGTGCTTTGGCGCAGAACCACCGGCTCCAGTCTCGAACAAGCCGCCACCGTTCATCAGCGGTACGATAGACAACATCTTTGCGGAAGTACCTACCTCAAGGATAGGGAAGAGGTCGGTCAAGTAATCGCGCAATACGTTACCGGTAACAGAGATGGTGTCCAATCCTTGTACAATACGCTCAAGGCTGAAGGTAGTTGCCTCAATAGGTGACATGATGAAAATGTCCAAGCCTTCAGCATCGTACTCTGGTAAATACGTTTCAACCTTTTTAATGAGTTCACGATCGTGTGCACGGTTTTCATCCAACCAGAAAACGGCTGGCGTTTCTGTTGCACGAGCACGACGTACCGCTAATCCAACCCAATCCTTGATTGGTGCATCTTTAACTTGACACATGCGGAAAATATCGCCAGCCTCAACAGCTTGAGTCAAAACAGCCTTCCCATCAATCATGACATCTACGCGGCCATCTGCATCGAGCTGGAAGGTCTTGTCGTGAGAACCATATTCTTCAGCTTTTTGAGCCATCAATCCAACGTTACTTACACTACCCATGGTGGTAGGATCTAGCGCGCCGTTCTCCTTACAGAAGTCCATGGTCGCTTGGTAGATACCACTGTACGAGCGGTCTGGAATGACTGCCTTGGTATCACGTGGTTTTCCATCTTTATCCCACATGCGGCCAGAGGTACGAATCATGGCCGGCATAGAAGCGTCGATGATGACATCTGAAGGTACGTGTAGGTTGGTAATGCCTTTATCGCTGTTGACCATGGCTAAATCTGGTCCATTTTCAATAGC
>CAJXTR010000160.1 GCA_913060465.1 uncultured Cryomorphaceae bacterium
CGCGAGTGAGGCCATCGAACGCACTTGCCGTGGATCGGCATTCAAATTCGATTTCCCATTGTTGTTCTGCGGGGCTTGCGGAGTCGTTACCCAAAGATCCATAACGTGTGACGAGGTAGCGGACCTCACCGTTCAGAAGGACTGGTGTCCGAAGATTAAATCCTTCTCCCCGTCCCTCTGACCTTCCTCCAATTTTCATCGTCAAGCCATCTTCGAGCAATATACCTTGGACCTGCATGCAAGGGGCGTATTCTTCCTTCGGCTGCAACTCGGTATTACAATATCCTTCTCCACCCAGAACCCAGCTATGCTTGACCCACCACGCACCCTTGCCATCAGCCACATCGAGTTCCCGCCCGCTTCCGTTCAGATAGACCGCATCGGGGTGAAAACAGTGCCTGTCCCCATTGATTGCCTTGGCGCATTCTCCGGGGTCGACCTGTGGTGGCGACAAAACCCGGCCAAGAACACGGCTTTGCGCATAAACGGTGATGCGCATGGTATCAGCGTCAACATGCATGTCGTTTATCACGGTCACGCGTGGCCTCAAGCCAGGTGGATTCACCTTCGCCACCCAATAGCCATCATGAAGCGAAAGTCGGGCTTTTTCTTCGGCACCAGCCGTAAGTGGTAGGAAAAGTGCAATTGCGAAAAGATGTACAAAATTACGGATCATTTGAGAGGAACCTTTATTGATTTTTGTTTTAAGCATTTAACGTTAGACAGAATTCCATCTAAGTCATCGTATACGTTTGCCACAGAGGGCGTAAGCGGCAGCAAAGCGGCTTGAAGGGAATGATACAGATCCGGCTTTCCAGCAAATTGAAGGGGCGAGGCGGCTCCGGGGCTATCGACCTCTGGATACCAGCCTCCTCGTTCATGATCGATAAAATGTCGGGCAGCTGTGTCCCAAAGTAGACGATACCAGTCCAGATAATCTTGATTTGGTTGTACTTTGAGAAATGCCGCGATGACACCAATTGCTTCGGTGACCGGCCACCAATACCGATTTCGAATTGCGGGCAACCCATCAAAGTTCAAAGTGTAGTACACCCCCCCAGACGTCTTATCCCACGCGTCGCATAGGGCGGTTTGAACAAGCTTTTGCGCACTTTCGAGCAAATTAATTTTTGGTGTAGCATTGAGCTCGTTGAACTGAAGCAATAGCCGGCCGAATTCAAATGAGTGGCCTGGTGTTGTGCCCCACGGACGGAACATTTGGTTTCCTTCATAAGCACGGTCTATTTGCCAGCTCTCGTCGTAGTGCTCGGGAATACGCCAGTGCTCTGAAGGCGCAATGATACCTACAAAAAAATCTATTATTCGCTCGGCGCGCTCCAGATATTTTGTGCGTCCAGTCGCTTCGTAGGCTGCAAGCAATGCCTCTACACCATGCATGTTGGCGTTCATGCCGCGATATTTAGAGATGGGATGCCAATCTTGACTCCATTCTTCTTTAAAAAGACCGCGATCTTCATCCCAAAAATACTGATCCAAAATATGATCGATTTCGCCGAGCAATTTCGACGCATCCGGGTGACCGGCGGCGGTGGCGCTCGCTGCAGCGAGAAGAACAAAAACATGACCGTAGGCAAGCTTTCTATTGTCTAGTGCTGAGGCGCCTTGAATGGACCAAAAGAAACCTCCGTTGGTGGGGTCTCTGTGTCGATCCATGAGATATTGAAACCCATGATCCACCAATGAAGCTCCCTCTGCCCAGCCGGCAATTGAGGAAAGCGAAAAGCAGTGGATCATGCGCGTTGTCTCGTGCAATTCGCGTTTTGCGTTTTCTATGGGCGAGCCATCGTCGTCGAGTGAGTAGAATCCACCGGTAGGGCAAAGTGACGATTTGAAAAAATTAAGTTGTTTAAGAGCTTCTTTTCTCAAGAAATCGCGATGTTCTTCGGACTCAATGAAGTTGGCGGGGTTCTTCGTCATTTTGCAATCCCTTTCTGAAGAGGCATTTTTTGGCGATACGGAGGCTGGTTCAATACATGCAGATAGGCGG